>CAZFPV010000165.1:0-5176 GCA_964521155.1 uncultured Desulfobulbus sp.
ACGCCCTGTTGATCTGACATAGAATCACATGATGCACTGATGTTTCAAGGGTCAGCAAGGAATCAATCATTCCCTGACATGGAAAACCTGGGTCGACTCAAGGCTTGGCAAAACTTTTCCGTTAGTCCGCTGGATAAAGAATGAGCAAAGAGGCGCCCTCTTACTTCTTCGGGCTGTAGGCGGTGTTCTGGTAAAAGGGGATGCCGCGGTCAAGCATCTGCTGCAGCTCGCCGGACTTGTGGATGGCCGCCAGGTAGGCGTTGGCCGCTTGCAGCATTTCCTGGTTGTCGGGCCGCACCGCCCAGACCAGTTCCTCGCCGGTCATCAGTGATTTGCCAGGCGTCAGCCCCTTGTCGACAAAGACCGAGGCGTAATAGAGGTTGCTTGGCAGATCGTGGATGAACACGTCGATGCCGTTGTCGACCAGGGCCTGCACCCCCTGCGGCGCGGTGGCGTAGCGGTTGACGATGCCCTTGGGCTTGAGGCTGTTGACAAAGATCTCACCGACCGAGCCGGAGACCACGCCGATCCGCACCCGCTTCTCCTTGAGCGCTTTGGTTCCGGCGCCAAGCCGTTTGTAGTTGTTCAGGCGCACCAGGATGACCTGGCCCGAGTCAAGGTACGGCGCGGACGCGGCCAGGCCCTGCTGCCGGACCTTGTCCCCGACCAGCCCGGCCATGGCAATGTCGATCTTCTTGCTCGTCAGGGCTGGCGCCAGGTCGGCGGCGGTCAGTTCGACCAGCTCGAGTTTCTTGTTCGCAGACTTGGCCAACCCCTCGGCAAACCGAATCTCCAGGCCGGTCAGCTCTTTGTTCTGTTTGTACGCCAGCGGCGGGGCGTCGCTGACCACACCTACCCTAAGCGTGGCCGGGCCGGTGAGATTGTCGATGACAGCCTTGGGTTTGAGACGGGAACAACCGCCCAGGGCAAGCGCCAGGGCAAGGAGGAGGACAAGCGGCGACAGACGGTTCATGACTTCCTGTGGTTCGGGCCTGCAGCGGCCATAGGTTAGGGGGAAAGGATCGGCTGGTTACGAGTCGTTATTTTGCCGGCGTGCCTTTGGTCACCCGGCCGGTGGAAAGAAAGGAGATGCCCTGCTGCAGCTTGGTGCCGATCATCACCGATTCGATCACCGGCTCGACCACGGCCTGGGCTGCCTCCCATTCGACCAGGAACTTGGCGCCCGCGCCGCCTTTGGCTTCGGATTCGGGCACGATGTACCGCACCGAGCCCATGGGCGCCACTGTGACCGCTTTGTCGAGATAGCGATTGAGCAGGGCGCCGTCGGAGTCGTAATAATCGACGCTCTTCAGGGTGATCGGCCGGGTCGGGTCGGTGTTGCGCACCGACAGGGTGGCGGTGAGCAGAAAGGGTTTGTCCTTGTAGCGGTCTTCGGCGTAGATGTGCGAGTACACCGGGACATACACCGTCTGGCCAAGCCACTTGCCCGGCATCTCGGCGCCGGCCGGCCGGACCTGGATCAGCAGCAGCAGCAACAGGGCGATCAGCGGCAGGCGGCTAGTTTTCATGGCGGCCTCGGGGTGCGGGTGGCGACTGCCGGGCGGCAATCAGGGTTTCGGCCGCAGCAAAGCTCAGCTCGGCAACAGCCTGGGACGCGGCCTCAACATAGCCGGAATGGTCCGGCTTGTCGATGGTCCGGGTGGTGGTAAACGATTTTCGCAGGAGCATGGTTTTGGCGGCCGCATCGTTCAGGGTCTGCACCGCCCGCAGGGTGAAGGCGCCGGCGTCGCCGCCGAACTCGCTGATCTCCACCTCCAGCTGGTAGCGGGTAACCCCGTAGCGGGGACCGGGAGAGACGGCGACGTTGTCGGTGCCAAGCAGCGTCTTCAGATTGCCGGCAATGGTCCCGGCGATCTGCTGGTCGAGCGGGCCGGCCCAGCGGTGGCTGAGTGAGGCCGTGGTTTCGCCGGCCGCGTCCTGGAACAGCAGGCCGCGTCCCTGCAGCTGGGGCGCAAGCCGCACCGGCATGACCAGGATCATCTCGTGAAAACCGGCAAAGGCCGGGCCTAGCCGCTCCTGGGCCAATGGCCGCAGGACGTGGAGCGTGCCGGGCCTGGGTCCGGCAAAGCAGGCGGCGAGCAGGGCGGCGCAGCCGAACAGCAGCGCCGCAAAGGCCAGGTTGGTGCGAGCACGGTTCATCGCTTGTCTTCTCCCTGCCCAAAAACCAGGGCGTTGGGGTGCTGTTGCAGAAAGTCGGTCAGCTCACGGATGGAGGCGGCGGCGCGTTCGACCTCCCTGAGCGAGCCGGTCAGCTGGTAAGAGAGATCCGAGTCTTTGGCGGTCAGCTGTTCCAAGTTGGCAAGCGTCCTGGTCAGGCCGTTGGCAGTGGTGTTGAGGCTTGCGAGCAGCTGGTGCAACTCGCCGCTGGCTTTGGGCAGCTCCTTGTCCGCGGCATGCAGCAGGTGGGTGGCCGTCTCGGCCAGGGTCGTGTACTGGTTGATCGCCTTTTTCAGCTCGCCGACCAGTGCTGGCAGTTCGGCGTCGGTGTGGCCCAGGAGGCTGTCCATTCGCGCTAGCGTAGTGTTCAGGGTCTGTAGCACCTGTCCTGCTTGCTCGGAGTGGAGGATGCTGTTGATGCCGTCCAGGGCGGCGGCGGTCTTGTTGATGATGTCGCTCAGCGGCAGGCTCTCCAGCTTCTGGGTAATCTGTTCCAGGCCCGAGGGCAGGGTGGGCAGCTCGATGAGCTTGTCGTCCCGGTTGTGCAGGCGCAATTCGGCGCCGGGGTGAAAGGCCAGGTCGATATAGAGTTTGCCGGTCAGCAGGCTGGTGGTCTTCAGCTGGGCGCGCAGCCCCTGGCCGACCAGCTGCTCCATCATCTGCTGGAGTTCGCCCCGCTTCAGCCGGCCTTTGCCCTGGTCTACAGTGGCGGGCGGCTGTTTGATGTCGATGTAGACCGGGATCAGGTGCTGACCCTGCTGCGGCTGCTGTTCGTACTGGATGCTGATCTGGCTGACCCGGCCGATGGTCACGCCCCGGAAGGTGACCGGTGCGCCGGGATCCAGCCCCCAGAGCGAACCGGTGAAAAAGGCGATGCAGCGGAAGGTGTCGTCCCGAAACTTGATCTTGCCCAGAATGATGATGGCGGCGATCAACAGCCCCAGTCCCACAAGGACAAAGGCGCCGACCACGGTTGGATTGGCTTTCTTGCTCACACCTGTCTCACCTCGCGCTGGCCGGTGCCCCGGCTGAGAAAATTAACGACGGTCGGGTTGTTGCTCTCCCGCAGAATCTTTTTCGGGTCACCCGTGGCCAGCATGGTCTTGGCCTCGCTGTCAAGGAAGACCGAGTTGGTGGCGATGGCGTAGATCGAGGCCAGCTCGTGGGTGACAATGATCACCGTGGCCCCCAGGCTCTCCCGCAGCTGGAGGATGAGCTCATCCAGGTTGCGGGCGCTGATCGGATCAAGCCCGGCCGAGGGCTCGTCGAAAAAGAGAAACTCCGGGTCCATGGCCATGGCCCGGGCCAGGGCCGCCCGCTTGCGCATGCCCCCGGAGAGCTGGGCCGGATAGAATTCCTCGAATCCGGCCAGTCCGACCAGCGACAGCTTGAAGGACACCAGCTCGCGGATAGTTGCCTCCGAGAGGTCGGTGTAGTGCAACAGCGGCAGGGCGACGTTTTCGGCCAGCGTCATCGAACTCCACAGGGCTCCCGACTGGTAGAGAACGCCGGCCTTGCGGATGATCCGCGCCCGGTCCCCCTCGTCCAGGGCCCAAAAATTTTCCGCGCCGTACCAGACCGACCCGGCCGCCGGCGGCATCAGCCCGATCATGTGGCGCAGCAGGGTCGATTTGCCGCAGCCGCTGCCGCCCATGATGACGAAGATGTCGCCGCGTTCGATGACGAAATCAAGGTTGCGCTGGAGCACGAAGCTGCCATAGGCCATGGTCAGGCCGCGGACGCTGATCGCCGGAACCGGGGCAGTCGCGGGCGCGTTCATCGGTAGAGAAGGAAGGTGATGATCGAGTCCGAGACCACGATCAGGACTATCGAGGTGACCACCGCCGAGGTGGTGGCCTCGCCCACGGCCAGCGCGCTGCGGCCGCACTGCATGCCGCGCAGGCAGCCGGCGTAGCCGATGAGCACGCCAAAGACGCTGCTTTTCAGCAGTCCCTGACCGAACTGGCCAAGCTGGATGGTCTTGCGGGCCTGATCCAGGAACTCCACCAGCGACAGGTCGAGCATGGTGACGCCGATGAGCGAACCGCCGAGGATGCCCATGATGTCGGCGTAGACGCACAGCAGGGGCAGCATCAGGGCCAGGGCGAACATCCGCGGCAGCACCAGGAAGCCAACCGGTGAGATGCCCATGGTGCGCAGGGCGTCGATCTCCTCGTTGACCTGCATGGTGCCCAGCTGGGCCGCATAGGAGGCGCCGATGCGGCCGGCAATGATGACTCCGCTCATGAGCGCACCCATCTCCAGCACCATGCCCAGGCCGACCAGGTTGGCGACGTAGATCTGGGCCCCGAACAGCTGCAGCTGCACCGCACCGACAAAGCTCAGAATCACGCCCACCAGCACGGCGATCAGGGTGACGATGGGCAGCGACTCGGCGCCGCAGTTCTGGAGGAAATAGAAAAAATCGCGGCCGCGGAAGGGCGAATGGCCAGTGCACAGGGCCGCACACTCGACGATGATCTCGCCGGTGAAGGCGCTCACCGAGCGGGTCCGGTCGAGCAGGGCAAGGGTGCGGCGGCCGGTGCGGGCGACGATGGTGTCCGGCCCCTTGGCGCCATAGGTGGCCGTCTCCGGCACAGCCTCGGAGAGCGCCAGCAGCCTTTGTGCGCCCGGGGGCAGGCCGCCAACGCTGACCTCGATCTGGTGCAGCCGGGCGGCTTGGATGACGGTTTTACAGAAGATCAGCAGCCGGGTGTCCCACTCCTCAAGCGCGTCGCCATGGAAGGTGAGCTGGCGGACATCGCCTCCCAGGGTCGCGAGCAGCTCGGTTGGCGCCGGCGGATCGGCATGCAGGATCCAGGCGCCGGTGAAATGGACAGCGATGCGTTCCGGCTCGGGATGCTGGAGACTGAAGGCTGGCTGCTGCATGGTCAGGGGAGTGGCGGGCGAGGTTGTTCTTGCCGGAATGGTCGATGATAGGGTATCGGCTCTGGTTCGACAAGATAAAAATGACTGTTTTCCGTGGGCTGCGCGGGGT
>CAZFPV010000166.1:0-5130 GCA_964521155.1 uncultured Desulfobulbus sp.
GGCGATGGCCACCCGCTGGCGCTGGCCGCCGGAAAGCTCGTCCGGCCGGTGGTGCTGCCGGCCCGACAGGCCAAAGGACTCGATCAGGCTGGCGCTGCGCTCGTTTCGCTCCCGGCGGCCGACGCCCGCGAGCAGCAGGGGCAGCTCGATGTTCTGGCGCGCGGTCAGGCGAGGAATGAGATGGAAAAACTGGAAGATGAAGCCGATCTTGCGACTGCGGATCTCGGCCAGCTGGCTGTCGCCGAGGCTGGTGACAGCCAGGCCGTCGAGCAGGTAGAGGCCGCTATCCGGAGTGTCAAGCAGGCCGATGATGTTGAGCAGGGTCGACTTGCCCGAACCTGACGGCCCCATGATTGAGAGGTACTCGCCTGGTTCGATGGTCAGGCTGACCCGGTCCATGGCCCGGACCTCCTGGCCGCCCACGGTGAAGACGCGACTGACCTCGCGCAGTTCGATCATGGTTTGCGGGCGGCGTCGGTCTCGGCCTCGGCCCGGACCAGCACGCCCTCGGCCAGCCCCTGCCGGTCCACCGAGGTTACCACCCGATCGCCAAGCGCCAGCCCGGAGGTGACCTCGGTAAACTTCCAGTTGGCCAGTCCTGCGCCAATGTGGCGGCGCTGCAGGCGGCCGGTGGCAGCATCAAACAGGAAGACCGAACCGTCGCGCAGGATTGCCTCGGTGGGCACGCGCAATACCT
Organism: uncultured Desulfobulbus sp.; assembly: GCA_964521155.1. Taxonomy (GTDB): domain Bacteria; phylum Desulfobacterota; class Desulfobulbia; order Desulfobulbales; family Desulfobulbaceae; genus Desulfobulbus. The sequence goes on from CAZFPV010000166.1 coordinate 698, forward strand.
CGGCCCGGCTGTCGAGGATGATTTCCACATCGGCACTGTAGCCGGCAAGCAGGCTGCCGGTATCGAGCCCTTCAACGAACTCGGCCTCGATCTCCACCGTGCGCGCCTGTTTGGCCAACTCGAGCACATAGGGCGAGACCGAGCGCACCCGACCCTTGAAGCTTGTTTTGGGGAAGGCGTCCAGGCTGATCCGCACCTCCATATCGGGCCGGATCTGGGCCGCGTCGATTTCGTCGATGGGCGCGGCCACGTAGAGCGAAGCCATATTGATCAGGTCGATGGCCGGCAGGGTGGCGATTCCCGGCGGCGAAGGGGTGACGTATTCGCCGACCTCGCCGTTGACCTCGGCAACGATGCCGTCAAAAGGCGCGGTGAGGATGGTCCGTTCGACTGCAGCCGAGGCCGCATCCACCCGGGAGGCGGCCAGTTCGCGCCGGGCCTCGGCCGCCTCGCAGGCAGCTCTGCGCGCGCCGGCATTGGCTTGAGCCTCGTCATGGGCCGACTCCGAGGTGGTGCGAGTGCGGCGCAGTTCGGTGAGCCGGGCCGCCTGGCGCTGGGCATAGTCGGCCATCAGGCAGGCCTCGCGAGCTACGGCGCCGGCTGCGGTGGCCTCGTTCCGGGCCACGGCCAGTTCGGCCTGCAGATCCTTGTTCCACAGGGTCAGCAGTACCTGTCCAGCCTTGACCGCGTCGGCCTTGCGCACACCCAGGGTGGCGATACGGCCACCTATGGCCGGCGCCAGCTTGGCCCGGTGCAGGGCCTTGACCGAACCGGCGCGGGTGTTGGCCACGGTGGCCTCGACCGCGCCCCGGTCCACGCTCTGGATTGCGACCGCGATGGGCTTTTCCCTGGCCAGGAATCGGTAGCCGGCAAAAAGACCGACAGCGATCAGCGGGATGAGGAGGAGGTAGGCTTTTTTCACGGTTGGTTACACACGTTGAAGAACACTTGGCAGCACTGACCCGGCTCAGCTCAGTCCGCGAAGATCGTCCAGGGTCTTTCCCGGTTCAGGCCGGCTTGTATAGTCCGGATCGACGTCGGCGGCGGCAATGGCGCCGTCCGGTCGAACCACATAGCGGGCCGGGATCGACAGGGTCCAGGAGGGCTCGCCGTTGACCCGGGGCAGATCGATGCCGAATCGCAGATATATGGCCTGCAGATACTCGGGCAAGGTGAAGCGCAGCCCCAGCCTGGCGCCGTAGGCGTTGCCTTCGTCGCGCAGGATGTCAAATTCCAGGTGATGCTTGTCGCGCATCTTGCGCAGATATTCCGGCCGCTGGGGACAGAGGGCGACCATCTGGGCGCCGGTCTCGCGAACTGCCGGTTGCACGGATTGCAGAGCTTCCAGCTCCGCGTTGCAGTAAGGTCACCAGGACCCCCGGTACAGGGTCAGCACCAGGGGACCGGCGGCAAGCAGGCGCCGCGAATCCACCATCTGGCCATCCTGGTTGGGCAGGACAAAGGGCGGCAGCTGGTCGCCAGCCTTGAGCGCGCCGGCCATGATCCCGGACTGGCGCAACTCCGCCGTGGCCTGGGCCATCTGCCGCAGGTCGTCTGCTCCGAGCCGCTGCTTGGCCCCTTCCCGTATGGATTGCAATTTTTCCGCAAGCGACATGTTGTATCTCCCGGTTGAGTGAACGAGCGATATGGAATCACTGACAAAAAATCGCACTCTCCTGCCTTGCTACTTCGTGCGCCAATTGGTTTTCCCGACAGATCTCCCCCACCTTCAGTCGAGGCTGACCCCGTGGCGGCGGTAGGCGTCGAGCAGGGTGTGCATCATGGCGCGCAGCCCGTAACGCTCAGCGATGATCCGGTGCTGCCGCTCCATCCGTTCCGGCTCGCGGATCGGCAAGCCGGCCAGCTCGATCAGGGCCTGACAGGCGGCCGGAATATCGCCATAATTAAACAGCCGGTGCGCCTCGATATGGCTGAGCGGCTCCATGGATGAGGCTATCCGGCAGGCCAGCACCGGCAGGCCGTTGAGCAGGCTCTGGATCAGCGACTGGGAGGTGCCCTCGATCTCGTGGGAGGGGAAAAAACAAAGGTCAAAGGCGCTGAGAAAGCGCTCCGGCTGCTCCTGATGACCGGTAAAGATCACCCGGTCGCCGACACCGAGCGTCCGGCTCAACTCGTGCAACCGGTCCCACTCGCCTCCGCCCCCTACCAGCATGAACCGATAGCCCGCAGGCATGGCTGCCGCGGTTTTAAGGATGAAATCCTGGCCCTTGTAGTTGCGCAGGAAGCCGACGTTGCCGACCAGGATCTCGTGCTCGGCAATGTTGTACTCCTGGCGGATCTGGCGACGCTGCTCGGGTGAGTAGCGGAACCGCTCCTCATCAATGCCGGTGGCCAGGGTGACGAGCTTTTTCCTGTCCACGCCCTGTTCTGCCAACTGCCCGGCAATGGCCTCGCTGCACGTAAGGATGAGGTGGGGAAAGGCGTTGTAGCTGAAGGCTGAGGAAACCGGCGCCTGGACATGGCGGGTGCGGACGATCAGCTTCGTGCCCATGAGCCGGCCGATGGCACCGGCCATCCACGAATCCTCGGAACTGTGGGTGTTGATCACGGTGGGCCGCAGTCGCCTGATGAGGCTGAGCAGCCTGTACCAGGAGGCTGGGTTCAGCTTGGCAAAGGCATCGACTGTATGCACCGGGATGCCTTCCGCCGCAGCGCGTTTGGCTAGTTCCGCGCCTTCGGGCACGATCAGGCCAACTCGGTAGCCGAAGGCGCGCATCTGCCGCAACTCGGTGAGGGTGCGGATCTCCTGGCCGCCCCAGGAACGGCTCCAGTCGGTATGGATCACCAGGGGCGGCTGGGTTGGCAAGGGGTATGACACGGTGCTTCCTTTGCGTGCGGGCGGGTTGGCAGGGGCGGGCGGCTGCCCGCTGGTTGTCAGGGGAAATCAGTGAACACGCCGGTCGCGCCCCAGGCTAGCAGCTGCTGTTGCCGGGCCGTATCGTTGACCGTGAACACATTGACATGGAAGCCGGCGGCATGCAAGGCCTGAATCAGGCGCTCGTCAGTGATCGCATCGGCCGGGTGGCAGGCGCAGACACCGAGGCGATCGAGGGTGGCCGGCAGGTCGGTGGGCACGGTCTCCACCAGAGCCGCGCTGGCAATCTCCGGCGCCAGATCGTGGCAGTGATGCAGCACCTCGAAGTCGAACGAGGAAACCACCACATCCTCTACCATACCGGAGCCTCGAATCAAACCCACCACTGCGGAGACGACCAAAGCGGCCCGGGAAGACGCCACCGGCTTGATCTCGACGTTGAGCGCCATCCGCTGCTCCCGCGCCCAGCCAAGGACATCGCCGAGCAGGGGCATGCGCTGCGGCATGAGGCCAGCCATCCGGACACGGCTGGCCCGGCCGTCTGCGAGCGTGCAGAAGGGGTCGGCGGTAAGAAACCAGGAACCGCAATCCAGGTGCAACAGCGCGGCCAACGGCCAGTCGCCAAGGAGCAGGCTCTCCAGTCCCAGTTCGATTGCCTTGAACGCCGCGTCGGTGGTGCGGGCAAGGCTCGTGTCATGGAAGACCACCACCGCGCCATCGGCGCTGCACTGCACATCCAGCTCGATCATCGGGCTGCGGCCCACGCATGCGGCAAAGGCGCACATGGTGTTTTCGGGATAGCAGGCCCGGTCTCCCCGGTGGGCAATGCGCAACAGGCCTGGACCGAACCGGTCGAAGAACCTGTTCTTCCCTGCCCTGTCTCGGCCCAGACCCTCGCTCATCGGATCAGCAACCGGCTGGCGCGAGCCGCGCCGTCCGCCTCGGCAATCACCAGATCAGCCAGTTCGTTGCGGTCATCCGCCCTGACCGGGAAGCGTTCGTGCAGCAGGCCGCCGATTTCCTCGATCACCTTGCACAGAGCCTCGCACTGTTGCCCCTCGCGGATGCCCCGGATCAGCCGGTCCACGAACTCCTGCCAGCTGCGGGGCTCTATGCGCGCATTGATGCCCCGGTCGCCCAGGATCCAGACCCGCCGCTCCAGCACCGAGATGTAGATGAGTACACCGGTGGCCTCGCGGGTGGCGTGCAACCCCTCGGTGTAAAAGGCGGTGAAGGCGGCGCGCTCGACCTCGGCCTCGGCCAGCCGGCGGTCGAGAAATAACCGCTGCAGCCAGGGCAGAGAGGGCACAACAGCCCTGGCAACCAGGAAAAAGAGTGGAAAACAGAAAAGAAACAGCCAGAGCAGTTCGCCCCGCCACCACAGCAGGGGGCCGATCGTCAGGGTGGCGAGCAGCCCGGCCGCCAGGGCCAAGGTGGCCGCAGCGGTCTGGATCGCCTCCGGATAGGCATGGCTGGCCGAGACCACCATGGGCACGATCTCGCCGCTGGTCTGCTGCTCCACCCGCTGCACAGTGCGGATGATCTGCCGCTGCTCCACGGGGGTGAAAAAACGTTCTGCCAACGTTGCCATCATCAC
>CAZFPV010000167.1:0-5117 GCA_964521155.1 uncultured Desulfobulbus sp.
CCTTGAGGGTCTTGCCGCCGATGAAGGGGAAGTCCGGATCCACCGGGATGAGCATCTTCAGGCTGACCAGATCGTTGGCTAGGTCGATGACCACCTTGTCCGCCAGATCGGTGTTCTTGGCGATCATGGCGTTGATCTCCCGTTCGGTCAGCTTGATCTCCCGCGAGGCGCCCTCCTCTGAATAGGCCTCCGGCTCAAGCGGCGCACCGGTTGGCGAGGCCGATTCCCGACCTGGCCCACCCGCGCCGGACGGACTCGTGCCGACCTGTTCGAACCTGGACAGCTTGGTTTCCAGCCGCTGTTCCTCTGCCGCGCTGAGCTGCACCGGCTTGAAGGGCGCCGGAAACAGCCAGATCTTGACGAGGAACAGGGTGGTGGCAATGGTTGCCGCCATGGCGACGACGACAATGCCCAGGATCTGCAGGCCGGAAAGACGCGACGGCGGCTTCGGCGGTTCCATGGGCTGGCCCGAAATCTGTTGTATATTGGTATTCATTCCTTCTCTATACGGGATGGGGGCACTTCTGTCAAATGGCAAAACAGGGAGATGGGACCCTCGGGACGACGCCAGGGCGCCTATTGACTTGCATGGTCCCGCAAACTCCTGTAATGCAATGTTCCAGAATTTTTGCATGTCCGAATCCGGACAAGGCCACCAACCGATCTCACCTCCGACGCCGCCCATGAACGGATACCTGCTCTTCATCCTGAGCGTCCTTGTCCTTGACTTTCTGCTCGGGCTTGCGGCCTCACTGTTCAACCTGCGCGCCCTTGACCCCGGGTTGCCGGCTGAATTTGCCGGCCTGTACGACCCTGAAGCCTATGCCCGCTCCCAGCGCTACACCCGTGAGCAGACCCGCTTCGCCCTCGTCCAGTCAACCATCGGCCTGGTCCTGACCCTGATTTTCCTGCTCGCCGGCGGCTTCAACCTGGTCGATCTGACAGCCCGCGGGTTCGGCCTCGGGCCGATCCCCACCGGCCTGCTTTTCACCGCCCTGTTGGCCCTGCTCTCCGGCGCGCTCAACCTGCCTTTTTCCGTGTATGCCACTTTTGTTCTCGAGCAGCGCTACGGCTTCAACACCACCACGGTCGCCACCTTTGTCCTTGACCGGCTCAAAGCCATGCTGTTGGCCGCCCTGCTCGGCGGGCCGCTGCTGGCCGCCATCCTCTGGCTGTTCGGAACACTGGGATCCAAGGCCTGGTTGCTCTCTTGGCTGGTAATCACCGTGGTCATCCTGGTGCTCCAGTTTCTCGCTCCGGTGTTGATCCTGCCGCTGTTCAACCGGTTCACGCCGCTGGCCGACGGGGCTCTCAAGGAGGCCATCACCGGCTATGCCGCGTCGCAGCGCTTCGCCATCCAGGGCATCTTCACCATGGACGGCTCCAAGCGCTCTACCCGGGCCAACGCCCTCTTCACCGGGTTCGGCCGTTTCCGCCGCATCGTCTTCTTCGACACCCTGCTGGACCAGCTGACCACCAACGAAATAGTCGCCGTGCTCGCCCACGAGATGGGTCATTCCCAGCGTGGCCATATCCCGGCGATGATGGCCCTGAGCGTCCTGCAGACCGGCCTCCTGCTCTTCATTCTCTCTATATTTCTCAACAATCCAGGCCTGTTTGCCGCCTTTGGCATGGAGCACCTGTCCATCCACGCATCGCTGGTGTTCTTTGGCTTTCTCGCCCTGCCGATCACTGCCCTCCTGGCCGTCGGCATGAACGCCGTGTCCCGCCGCAACGAGTACCAGGCCGACCGCTTCGTCGCCGAGAGCGGCGTCGATGCCGAGGCCCTGATCAGCGGCTTGAAGAAACTCAGCCGCAGCAATCTGACCAATCTGACGCCGCACCCGCTGCACGTCCTCCTCCATCACGGCCATCCGCCGGTCCTGGACCGCATCGCGGCCCTGCGCCGGATGCAGGCCGCAGCCTGAAGCCCATGAATGATTTTACAAGCCGTCTGGAGGCCTCCTGGCTCTGCCAGTTGACTCGGGAATACAACGACATCTGCTACCAGTACGGCGTTCGCCTGACGCCGCCAATCCTGCGCATCAGCCGCGATCGCCGGCAGATGGGCTCCTGGTCGGCCACCGATCGCATCCTCAGGCTGAGCGAGGCGCTGATAGCCAATCACCCCTGGCGCCTTACCCTGCGCATCCTCAAGCACGAGATGGCACACCAGATCTGCTGCGAACTGTACACCCGCCCGGATGCCGGCCACGGCCCGCTTTTCCGTCAGGCCTGCGACCGGCTTGGGCTGGAGGCCGCCTTTCAGAGCGCCGGGGCCGATCTCGCCGATGAGCTGACCGAGCTGGATGCGGGATCACCCGTCACCCGGCAGGGGCGACAGATTATCGACCGGGTGCGCAAACTGCTGGCTCTGGGCGGCTCGGACAACGAGCACGAGGCTGCCCTGGCCGTGCAACGCGCGGCTGAACTCCTGGCCCGCCACCGGCTCGACTTCGACGCCCTGGCCGAGGGCGAGGGGCTGGTTCACCGCACCATCAATACCGGCGGCCGCACCTTGCCGGTGCATCGCAAGGCAATCTGCACCATTCTCGAAACCTGCTTCTCGGTGCGGGTGATCTGCGCCTCGCTCTACGACCCGCAGGCCGATGTGTCGCTGAAGACCATCGAAGTGCTCGGGCGCGAGGAGGACGCAGCCATTGCCGAACACTGCTACCACTTCCTCGAGGATCGACTGGAGGCGCTGTGGCAGAGAAACCGGCGCACCTTCGCCGGCCACGGCCGCACTGCCCGGCAGAGTTATTTTCTCGGCCTGCTGGCCGGGTTCCGCCAGACCCTGGAGCAGAGTCTGGCCGCAAGCCGGGGAGCGACCAGCCAGTCCGTTCAGGGCAAAACCCGTCCTGCCGCTGCCAGCCTGCCGGCGCTGGCAGGCGAACAGCAGCTGGACGATTTTGTCGCCTTCCGCTTCCCGCGTCTGCGCCGCATGCGCCGTCAGGGCATCAGCATGCATCCGGAGGCCTACCGGCAGGCGGTCGCCGAAGGACGGGAACTCACCCTGCATCGACCGGTGCGGGGCGACGGCGGCCCCACCCGGCAGCTCACCTGATTGCACCCAATCGCGGCGCCCCCGGCGTACCCGGCCGCATTGTTTGGTTTCCGTCAGGGAGACCGAGCGCCCTTGACGCGCCGCTTGCGCAGTGAGTATTATGCGCAGACCTGTCTTATTAAAGGAGGAACTGGGTTGAACTATACCACCATGGAACGCTGGAACATCGCCAAGTCCTCGGACCTGTACGGGGTGTCCGAATGGGGCGGGGGCTATTTCTTCATCGCCGAGAACGGTGATATGATGGTCATGCCGGCGCCCGGCGCAACGGATCGGGCGGTGAGCATTGCCGCCGTGGCCAACGGCATCCGCGAGCGCGGCTTCGACATGCCGGTGCTGCTCCGCATCGAGAACATCCTCGACGCCCAGATCACCAGCCTCAACGAGACCTTCCGCGCCGCCATGGAGGAACTGGGCTATCAGGGCGCCTTCATGGGCGCCTACCCCATCAAGGTCAACCAGCAGAAGCAGGTGGTGGAGAAGATCACCCAATTCGGCTCGCGCTACCACCACGGCCTGGAGGCCGGCTCCAAAGCCGAGCTGATCGCCGCCATGGGCATGATGCGCGACAAGCAGGCGGTGCTGATCTGCAACGGCTACAAGGACGAGGAGTTCATCGACCTCGGCCTGCATGCCACCAAGATCGGCTTCACCTGCATTCTGGTGGTGGAGATGCCCGACGAACTGCCGTTGATCATCGAGCGCTCCAAGGCGCTGAATGCCAAACCCATCCTCGGCATCCGCATCAAGCTCTCGGCCCAGGCCGGCGGCCACTGGTCGGAATCCGGCGGCGAACGATCCATCTTCGGGCTCAACACCAGCCAGATCATCCAGGCAGTGGACCTGCTGGCCAGCGCCGGCATGCTGGACTGCCTCAAACTGGTGCACTACCACCTCGGCTCGCAGATCTCCAATATCCGCGAGATCCGCTCCGCGGTCAACGAGGCCTGCCGCGTCTACGCCGGTCTGGTCAAGGAGGGCGCCCAGGTTACCTATCTCGATCTGGGCGGCGGTCTGGCCGTGGATTACGACGGCTCCCAGTCCAACTTTCTCTCCAGCCGCAACTACACCCTCAAGGAGTATTGCACCGACATCATCGAGGCGGTGATGACCTCGCTGGAAGACGAGCAGATCCCGCACCCGATCATCGTCACCGAATCGGGCCGGGCGCTGGTCGCCTACTACTCGATCCTGCTCTTCAACATCCTCGACGTCACCCGCTTTCACGCCGATCCGCTGCCAGAGCAGCTGCCCGAGGGTTGCCCGTCCCAGCTCGAATACATGCATCAGGCGCTCCGGGACCTGACCATCCGCAACATCCAGGAAGTGCTCAACGACGCCATCTTCTACCGCGACGAGACCCGGCGGCTCTTCCACACCGGGCAGATCAGCCTGCGTGACCGCTCGCTGGCCGAGCAGCTGTTCTGGACCACGATCAGCGAGATCAACCGGCTGGCCAAGGAACTGAAGAATCCGAGCGCCGAGCTGGTCGACCTCGACCGGGTGCTTTCTGATTTTTATTACTGCAATTTCAGCGTGTTCCAGAGCCTTCCCGACTCCTGGGCCATCGGCCAGCTGTTCCCCATCCTGCCCATCCACCGCCTGGATGAGGAGCCGACCCGCAAAGGGATACTTGCTGACATCACCTGCGACTGCGACGGCAAGATCGACCAGTTCATCGACAAGCGCGGGGTCAAGCGTTTCCTGCCCCTGCATGAGATGAGGCCCTACGAGGAATACATCCTCGGCGCCTTCCTCGTCGGCGCCTACCAGGAGACCCTGGGCGACCTGCACAATCTGCTCGGCGACACCAACGTGGTCACCATCCGCATCCAGGCGGAAGGCGAATACGAATTCGTCAGCGAGCAGGAGGGAGACACGGTGGCCGAGGTGCTGTCCTATGTCCAGTACGACCCTAAGCGGCTCTTTGTCCGCTTCCGTGAAACGGCAGAACAGGCCGTGCGCGCCGGCAAGATCAGCGCCCAGGAACGACGGGAGATCGTCGAGGCCTACGAGGCCGGATTGCGAGGGTATACGTATTTTGAGCGGT
>CAZFPV010000168.1:0-1045 GCA_964521155.1 uncultured Desulfobulbus sp.
CCTGGCCACGGCGGGAATAAACCGGGTGCTGGCCGATCTGGCCGCAAGCGACTGGCCGCGGCGGCTGGCCGACCAGGTCGCGGCCCTGGAGTTGATCGAATGCCCGGCGAGCGGACGGGTTGTCTTGGTGGCGCATCCGCGCGCGCCAAGGATTCCGGTCGAGGATTCCCTCCTGACGCAACTGGCCTCCCTGGCCGACGGCGCGGCCATGGCCGCGGGCGGCAAGGACCGGCACAGGGCGGACGCGAGCGAAGGCGGCCTCCTGCTCGGCCAGGACTTTGCCCTGCACGGGCTGCGCTACCGCCTCCAGTGGGACCACCGCTGCTTCTTCCAGGTCAATGCCCGCCAGAATGTCCACTTGGTCGAACTGGCCCTGGAATTCCTTGCCCCGGAGCACGAGCCCTGCTCCATGCTTGAACTCTTCTCGGGCACGGGCAACTTTTCCATTCCCCTGGCCCTGTTGGGGACCAAGGTGCGCGGCATCGAGCACAACCGGTTCAGCCTGCACTGGGCCGAGGCCAACTGCCGCGCGGCCGAAGCGAAGGCGGCCAGCTTCGTTGCCGCCGACGTGGATCGGCAGCTGCCCAAGCTCATCCACCGAGGGCAGCAGTTCGACGCCATCCTGCTCGACCCACCCCGCCAGGGACTGGGCAAGGCCTCCTCGCTGCTAGCGGAACTGGGGCCGCGTCGCATCGTTTCCATCTCCTGCGATCCGGCCACCCATGCCCGCGACCTCCGCACCATGATCGAGAGCGGCTTCCGCCTAGTGCGGATCGTGCCGCTGGATTGCTTTCCCCAGACGCATCACATCGAATCCGCGGCCCTCCTGGAAAGGAATTGACAGCGGCGCGCCCGCGCACTATCCTGACCGGTCTGGCAACAGTACCGACGCATCTTCCCGCGCGCGGCGATCCGTCAACCCATGGCTCGGGCCCAGGCCCGCCACAGCCTCCTCCCCCCACACAGATCTGGATGGAAACGACAAGCAATCTTCTTCAGCAGCGGCGTGAAAAGGCCGAGAGCCTGGCCGCCTCGGGCGTCCGCC
>CAZFPV010000168.1:1055-5115 GCA_964521155.1 uncultured Desulfobulbus sp.
CTGCCGCTAGGGGCCGCGCTCGCGGCTGAAACCCACGAGGAATCCGGCGCCGAGTACCGGGTCGCCGGCCGGGTCATGTCCATGCGCAAGTTCGGCAAGGCCGCCTTTTTCCACCTCCAGGACGCCGACAGCCGCGTGCAGATCTATGCCCGCCGCGACCTACTGGGCGAGGAGGTCTTCGACCAGTTCAAGAAATGGGATGTGGGCGACATCGTTGGTGTGCGCGGCCGGTTGTTCAAGACCAAGACCGGTGAACTCTCCATCGAGGCCACCAGCCTTGCGATGGTCACCAAGTCGCTGCGGCCCCTGCCGGAAAAGTTCCACGGCCTCACCGACGTCGAGACCCGCTATCGCCAGCGCTATCTGGATCTGATCGTCAATCCCGAGGTGCGCGAACTGTTCCGCAAGCGGGTGGAGATCATCCGTCTGATCCGCGAGTTCCTCAGCAACCGGGGATTCCTCGAGGTTGAAACGCCGATGATGCAGCCGGTGCCGGGCGGCGCCACCGCCAAGCCCTTCCGCACCCACCACAATGCGCTCGACATCGACCTCTATCTGCGCATAGCTCCCGAGCTCTATCTCAAGCGGCTCCTGGTCGGCGGCTTCGAGAAGGTCTTTGAGATCAACCGCAATTTCCGCAACGAGGGACTCTCCACCCGGCACAACCCCGAGTTCACCATGCTCGAGTTTTACCAGGCCTACGCCACCTACCACGACATGATGGACCTGACCGAGGAGATGATCTCCTGGCTGGCGCACGAGGTGAACGGCACGCTCGAGATCACCTATCAGGGCACGCCGGTCAACCTGGAACCGCCCTGGCAGCGCTACACCATGGAGGAGTCCCTGGTGCGGATTGCCGGCATCGATCCGGCCGTGCTGGCCGACGACGACGCGGTCCTGCGGCTTGCCCGGGAAAAGGGTATCGAACTCCAGCCCGGCGCCGGCCCCGGCAAGGCCAAGACCGAGCTGTTCGAGTTGCTGGTCGAGGAGCGGCTGATCGACCCGACCTTCATCACCTCCTACCCCACCGAGGTCTCGCCCTTGGCCCGCCGCAACGAAGAGGACCCCTCGGTCACCGACCGGTTCGAGCTGTTCATCACCGGCCGCGAGATCGCCAACGCCTTCTCCGAGCTCAACGACCCCATCGATCAGCTGCAGCGTTTCCAGAAGCAGATCAACGAGCGCGGCACCGACGACGAGATCCATCCGGTGCTCGACCGCGACTACGTCCGCGCGCTCGAGTACGGCATGCCGCCGGCGGCCGGCGAGGGCATCGGCATCGATCGGCTGGTGATGCTGCTCACCGACGCGCCCTCGATTCGCGACGTCATCCTCTTCCCCCAACTCAAACCGGAAAGCGGCGAGTAAAGGCCCCATGGCCGCCTTCGAATGGTTCGTCAGCCTGCGCTACCTGCGGGCCAAACGCAAGCAGCGATTCATCTCCCTGATCACGGTCATCTCCATCCTCGGGGTGGCGGTCGGGGTCATGGCCCTGATCGTGGTGCTGTCGGTGTTCACCGGCTTCACCGAGGGGCTGCGCGACCAGATCATCGGCGTCAACGCCCACGCCCTGGTCCAGCGCTACGGCGCGACCATTGCCGACCCAGAGCAGGTGGCGGCCAAGATTGCCTCCGTGGATGGGGTGGTGGCGACCACGCCTTACATCTACGGCCAGGCGCTGATCAGTTCCAACGCCAGCTCCACCGGGGTGGTCCTGCGGGGCATTGAGGCCGAGAGCGCCATGCGGGTGATCAGCATCGGCGAGAAGATGAAGGCGGGCAGTCTGACAGACTTGGACAGGACAGGGGACATCCCGGCCATCGTCCTTGGCCGCGACATGGCGCGGCAGCTGCAGGTGGGCCAGGGAGACCGGGTGCGACTGCTTTCGCCCAACGGGCCGCTCTCGCCCATGGGCGTCCTGCCCCGGGTACGGACCAGCGTGGTGACTGGCATCTTCGAGACCGGGATGTACGAGTACGACTCGACCATGGGCTATGTCAGCCTGGACACCGCCCGCAGCCTCGCCGACCTCGACAGCGGGGTCCACGGCATCGAGATCCGGGTCCGCGACGTGGACAAGGCGGACAGGACAGCCGCCGCCGTTCGCCAGGCCCTGGGACGAGAGTATTCGGTGCGCGACTGGATGCAGCTCAACCAGAACCTGTTTGCGGCCCTCAAGCTGGAAAAGTTCGGCATCTTCATCGCTCTCGACCTGATCATCCTGGTGGCGGCCCTCAACATCATCAGCGCCCTGGTGATGATGGTCATGGAAAAGAACCGCGACATCGCCATCCTCAAGTCCATGGGGGCGACCACCCGGTCGATCATGCGGATCTTCTTTTATCAGGGTGCGGTCATCGGCCTCTGCGGCACCCTGCTCGGGGTAGGCGGCGGCTTGGGACTGTGCGCCCTGCTCAAGCGCTACAAGATCATCGAGCTGCCAAGCAATGTCTATCCCATGTCCACCATGCCGGTCAAGGTGATGCCAATGGAGGTGGCGATCATCGCTGTCACCGCCATCCTCATCACCCTGGCCGCCACCCTGTATCCCTCCTGGAAGGCCTCCCAGGTGCGGCCCGCCGAGGCGTTGAGCCATGAGTGACCAGTCCCTGCTCCAGGCGCAGGCCCTGTGCAAGACCTACCTGAGCGGCGAGGAGACCATTACCGTGCTCAAGGAGGTGGATCTGCTCGTGCGGGCCGGCGAGATGACCGCCATTGTCGGGGCCTCGGGCTCGGGCAAGACCACCCTGCTGCAGATCCTGGGCACCCTGGACGCGCCCGATTCGGGCCGGTTGCTGTTCCGGGGCGAGGAACTGACCGGGAAGACCGAACCCGCACTGGCTGGCCACCGCAACAACCACATCGGTTTTATCTTCCAGTTTCACCATCTCCTGCCGGAATTCACTGCCTTGGAAAACGTGATGATGCCGGGCCTGATAGGCGGACGGGCGAGCGCCGCGCTCAAGGACAAGGCCGGCGCCATCCTCGACCGGGTTGGCCTGGGAGCACGACTGCAACACCGTAGCGGCGAGCTTTCCGGCGGTGAACAGCAGCGGGTCGCCTTGGCCCGCGCCCTGGTGATGGACCCTGCCCTGCTGCTCGCCGATGAACCCACCGGCAACCTCGACGCGGCCAGTGGCCAGCGGGTCTTTGCCCTGCTGCACGAACTGAGCCGCACTCTGGGCTTGGCCGTGGTCATGGTCACCCACAACATGGACCTGGCCCGGGCCATGGACCGCTGCCTGACCCTGGCTGACGGCCACCTCCACTGAACCGTACCCGCAGATCGAGCCCCGGACGGCCACACCTTTCGTCCCAGGCATGACGGCCACTGTGCCCGCCTGCCCTTACCAATCCTTTTATTGCCATCGCCCTTCATGCGAGGTACATTGTCTTAATGGCAATGGTTCTCCCCTTATTGCCTTATTGCGCTGAACTGCGAAGGAGGGGCTTCTCCTTCCCCTCCTTCGCCTTTGTTCAGTCAGCGAGTTCTGTCCAGACCTCCGGCGATACAACCCATCCGTTCCATCAACCCTGACAGGAGGCGCTATGAGTATTTTCTCGGCTATTCTCAGCAAACTTGGTTTTGCCACAGATGCGATGGCAGCGACCCCGTCCCAATCAGCACCCGCTGCCGACCTAGCCGTGGCCGCGCCGGCTCCCATGAATACGGTCGACGTGGTGGCCAAACTCGCGGCCATGGCCGCAACCAACCCGGAAAAACTGAACTGGAAGGTCTCCATCGTCGATCTGATGAAGCTGCTCGGCCTCGACAGCTCGCTGGCCAACCGCAAGGAGCTGGCCACCGAACTGGGTTGTCCGGCTGAAAAAATGGGGGACTCGGCCCAGATGAACATGTGGTTGCACAAGTGTGTATTGAAGAAGCTGGCCGACAACGGCGGCAATGTCCCGGCCGACCTGCTCAACTGACCTGTTGTTCGTACCTGCACACGGCGGCGATCCTATTCGGGTCGCCGCCGTTTCTTTATTCCATTGCTCCATCGGCCAACAAAAAAGCCGCCTCCGATCCGGAAGCGGCTTTTTTGTTGCCATGAAA
>CAZFPV010000169.1:0-5110 GCA_964521155.1 uncultured Desulfobulbus sp.
CATGTCGGCGGCCTGTACATGGATCAGGGCCACGTTCGGGTTGCTGGCCGGCAGGAGGGCGATGGGCCGACCGGTGAACGGGCAGTCAATGATCTTGGTGCGGCTGGTGTTCTTGATGTCGCCGCCCAGCGGGCCGCGGGTGGGGATGAAGGGCAGGCCCATGGCGCCGGCTTTGAACCGGGCCGACATGTTGTAGTTGCTCCAGTCCTCGAACTCGATCAGGCCGCGCTCGGCCAGGTACCGCCAGGCCGGCGACAGGCCGAAGGCCTCGTGGCCCCAGTAGGCCAGCTCAATGCGCTTGATGGAGTAGCGCTCCGGGTAGGCGATCATGGCGCCGGCAAGGATCTCCGGGCCCATGGCGGCGGATTGGAAGGAAAGGGTCAGATCCTTGAAGCCCTGACGAACCATCTCGTGACAGGTGGCAACTGGCTGACGGATGTTGACAAAACCGCCAATAGCGACGTTGTCGCCGTTTTTCACAAACCTGGACACTGCCTCTTTCAGGGTCATCCGCTTGTCCTTCATGGACTTGTCTTTGGTGGCAAGCGCTTCCCTGGCTTCATCGGGTGATAAACCTGTCCAGAACATTTTTGCGTTCGTTTCCAATGTGTACCTCTTCCTGTCTGTGAAATGTTTGTAATGCCCGCTCGCCCGAAAGAAGCGCCCGGGTTCCCCCTGAACAAAAAAAAAGACCGGCTAGGAACAGGGATGCATCCCTTCCTTTACCGGTCTCTCTTTCGACTTGTTATATATGCTACGAACATTCCTTGCATCATGCCTTGAGTGGATTCTCCCCAAAACCGATTGATCATCAAGCGTTCGTCTGTGGCGGGTGTTGGCTCGTTCGCTTCTCGGTGGTTTGAACCAAGGCGAAATAAAGTGACCCGCAAAAAAAAGAGGCGTTTCCCTCGTGTGGAAAAGGCCCTTTCAGTTTCTTTATCTCACTGCTTCTTCGATACGACCTCGCAGTTCCGTCGGAAAATTCTTTCGGAACGTCTTGTGAAGGTTGATTGGGGAATTTTCCGCAAGAATAGCCAATCGGTCGAGGCGCTTGGGGAAAACTCGGGGAACAGGCTACAACTAAACACCTTAAAAGGTAGCGTTTTCCTATTTGAAGTTCGACCGTTTGTCAACAGCAAAATACAGAAACGGGCAACGGCCCGACGGGCCTGGCATTATTCGGGTGACGATACTCTAGCCAGATAGGAAGAAGAATGACGATCATCATTTTTTCGCTGCCGAAACGCCCTACGCCGGTCTGACGCCATTCCAGCGACAGCAATGCGGGTGTTTAACCAAGGCCTGTCGATCGGCGAGGTTGTTGTTGCCGAAAAACGGCTGATGGAGTAATTCTTCAAGCCGTTGCTGACAAATCGGCTAGTTACGACCAATACGCAGACCATCGCGCAGGCGGTCTCTTCCAGACTATCATATGTAAGGAGGCGGCATGAAGATTTACACCGGCGGGGGCGATAAGGGCAAAACCAGCTTATTTTCGGGTGAGCGGGTGGCCAAGCATCATCCCCGCATCGAGGCTTACGGCGACCTGGATGAACTCAACTCCCTGCTCGGTGCGGTGGCGGCCCTGACGCCAGCAACGGAACCGACCATTCTTCAAGATCTGGATAGGATCCAGTCACAGCTGTTCATGGCCGGGGCCTGGCTGGCCACGACTCCGGACAGTTCAGCCACCGCCTATTTAACACCAATGCCGGCCACGCTCGCCAAGGAACTGGAAGGTCGCATCGACGCCCTGTCCGAGGTCCTGCCGGCGCTCAAGGAGTTCATCCTCCCTGGCGGTCAGCCGGTGGCAGCCTGGTCGCATGTGGCCCGGACCGTCTGCCGTCGCTGCGAACGACGACTGACCGGCCTGATCGAAACCTCGAGCTCGGATGGCAGCGAGCAGCTGGCAGCCATCCAGGTCTACCTCAACCGGCTCTCGGATTATCTCTTCGTGCTGGCCCGCTATCTCAACCAGGCCCTGGGAACTGTGGACAAGGTCTGGAGGAAGGAGTGAACGAAACCGATTTTCCCTGGTCGGTCTCGGTGCGGGAGCGGGTCTGGCTGAACAGTGACAACTTCGCCCTGACCTGCACCCGGCCCGAGGGCTTCCATTTTCAGGCCGGGCAGTATGTGACACTGGGCATGCCGGGGGTGGAGCGGGAGTATACCATTACCTCGGCGCCGGATGCGCCGATGCTGCGTTTTCTCGTCAAACAGGCGGTCGGTGGGCAAATGAGTGTGGCTCTTGCTCGAATGGCGGTGGGTGAACAATTGGCCATGACCAAACCCAGGGGCTATTTGACCTATCGTCCCACTCGCCGCAAGGTGGTTTTTGTCGGCACCGGTGTGGGCATCGCGCCCTATGTGGCCATGGCTGCGGCCGGTGTGCGCGGCTTCACCCTGATCCAGGGGGCGCGCATGGCTTCGGGACTGTTCTATCGGCAGGAGTTGGCGGCCGCGGCCGACCGCTACGTGGCCTGCCTGTCCGGTAAGGACGAGGATTGCATAGGCGCGGGTGCGTCCCCTGGTTATGTCACCGCCTGGGTGGAGGCAAACCTGCCGGACGAGGCCTACGATTTCTATCTCTGCGGCTCCCGGGTCATGATCCACGACATGACCCACCTGCTGGACCGCTCCTTCGCGGATGCGGTCATCTACAGCGAGGCCTACGACTGAGCGCGGCCGTCGTCGTCCGGCTCAGATCAAGCCTTGCATGAAGTTGTGCATGGACTCGGCCGCGTCCAGCCCCTGGCAGACGGCCTTGGCCACGGTGCGCGGCCCGAGCACATTGTCGCCGCCGGCAAAGATCCACTCGACGCTTGTCTGCAGGGTGACCGGATCGACCACGTAGGTGCCGCGCGAGGTGATGGCGACCTGCACGGTCTCGTCGCGCACCGGGATCACCTGCTGGCCCACGGCCGCGATCAGGGCCTCGGCCTCGAGGACGAATTCCGAGCCCTCCACCGGCACCGAGGTGCGGCGGCCGGAGAGATCGGGCGCGCCGGGCTGCATGCGGATGCATTCCACCCCGGTCAACTGGCCGTTCTCGCTGAGGATCCGCACCGGCGCGGCGAGGAAAATCAATCGCACTCCTTCCTCCTCCACATGGTGGACTTCCATTCCCGAGGCCGGCATATCCTCGCGGGTGCGGCGATAGAGGATGGTCACGTCCTTCCAGCCGGAGCGCAGGGCCACCCGAGCCACATCGATGGCCACGTTGCCGCCGCCCACTACCACCACTTTGTCGCCCAGGGCTATTTCGCGGCCGGTAAGCATCTGCCCGAGATAATCGATGCCGGACATCACCCCCCTGGTTTCCATCTCTCCCGCCAGTCCCAGCCTGCGGCTCTCGTAGGCGCCGATGCCGAGAAAGACCGAGGCGAACCCCTGCTCGCGGAGATCGGACAGGGTCAGGTCGCGGCCCACGGTTATGCCGGTTTTGACGTTGACGCCACACTGCTGCAGGGCGTACAACTCGGCGCCGATGATGTTGCGCGGCAGGCGGTAATTGGGGATGCCGACGCTGAGCATGCCGCCGAAGACCGGCAGCGATTCGAACACGGTGCATTGATAGCCCTTGTGGGACAGGGCGTGGGCCACGGTGATGCCGGCCGGGCCGGAGCCGATGATGGCCACCTTGATGCCGTTGGACGGGGCGCAGCGGGGCGAGAGGTTCTTACCGTTGAAGATCATCCAGTCAGCGAGAAAACGCTCAAGCAGGCCGATGGCCACGGCCTCGTCCTTCTTGGTGCGGATGCAGGCGCCCTCGCACTGGAATTCGTGCGGGCAGACCCGGGAGCAGACCGAGGGCATGGAACTGGTCTCGCGGATGACCCAGTAAGCCTGCTCGTACTTTTTCTGCCGCAGCAGTTCAATGAAGCGGGGGATGTCGTTGCCGATGGGACAGCCCATGACGCACAATGGGTTGCGGCACTGCAGGCAGCGCTCGGCCTCGAGCAGGGCGGTCGCCTCGTCGAATCCTTTCGAGACCTCGTCAAAATTATCGAGCCGGTCCACAGGATCGAGTTCCCGTGGGCTCTGCCGGGCAATGGCCAGCCGTTGTTTAACGTTCATGGGCGGTACCGGATAGGTGAAGAGAAGCCTGCTCGGTCGGGGCGACAGTGGCCCAGGGGTTTGCAGGGGAACGGTGTAGCGATGCTCTGTTTTTGGTTTAAAACTTCGTTTTTGTCGAGTAATAAGGTACGGTTTGCTGAAAATAATCGCCCCATCGACCTGACGGAAGCCATGCCCAAGACCCATACCCTGTTTCCGAGCGGCGTCCAGGATGCGCATGGATAACGACGCCGGCATCACCATCATCACCGATCCCTCCTTCAGCCAGCACGACACCGGCGGCAACGACCATCCGGAAGCGCCCGAGCGGCTGCATGTCATCGAAGAACGACTGCGCCAGAGCATGCTCGCCAACCGGATCCGACACCTCGCCCCCAGACCGGCAGAACGTTCCGAGTTGCTCGCCTTTCACACTGAGGGTTGGGTGTTCCGCTTCGAGGAGGCGGTTCTCTCCGGCCGCACCTACATCGATCACCCGGACAACCAGGTCTGCTACGAGTCCTACCGAATCGCCACCCTGTCCGCAGGTTCGGGCCTGATCGGCGTGGATTTGGCCGAACAGCAGCCTGGTTCGG
Source organism: uncultured Desulfobulbus sp. (assembly GCA_964521155.1). Taxonomy (GTDB): domain Bacteria; phylum Desulfobacterota; class Desulfobulbia; order Desulfobulbales; family Desulfobulbaceae; genus Desulfobulbus. The sequence goes on from CAZFPV010000169.1 coordinate 4,653, forward strand.
TGATCTTCTGCGCCACCAGGCCGCCCGGCCACCATGCCGAGCCCAACATGCCGTACGGCTTCTGTTTCTTCAACAACTGCGTCATCGCCGCCCGCTACTGGCAGCATCGGTACAATCGGCAGCGGGTCTGCATCTTCGATTTTGACGCCCACCACGGCAATGGCATCCAGACCGCCTTTGAAGAGGAAGCCGACACCACCTACATCTCCATCCACGAACACCCCAGCTTCAGCTATCCGGGCACCGGCTGGGCCGAGGATCGGGGCTTCGGCCCTGGCAAGGGCACCATCCTCAACCTGCCGCTGCCGCCCGGGGCAGGAGAGGAGCAGGTGGCCCGACTGCTGCCGCGGATCAGAAAATTTGTCGAGGAGGCCCAGCCGGATGCCCTGATCATCGGCGCTGGCTTCGACGCCCATCAGGAAGACGACATGTCGGGCCTCAACTTCACCGTTGATATC
>CAZFPV010000170.1:0-5042 GCA_964521155.1 uncultured Desulfobulbus sp.
ACCCCGGTCAGCGCCCTGATCCACGCCGCCACCATGGTCACGGCCGGCGTCTTTCTCGTGGCCCGCTGCAACCCGATCTTCGCGCTCTCCGAGACGGCACTCAACCTGATCACCGTGCTCGGCGCCATCACGGCCCTGTTTGCCGCCACCATAGCCCTGGTCCAGACCGACATCAAGCGGGTGGTCGCCTACTCCACGGTCAGCCAGCTGGCCTACATGTTCATCGGCTGCGGCGTCGGCGCCTACTCGGCCGGCATCTTCCACCTCTTCACCCACGCCTTCTTCAAGGCCCTGCTGTTCCTCGGCTGCGGCTCGGTGATCCTGGCCATGCATCACGAGCAGGATGTACGCTCCATGGGCGGGCTCAAGCGCCACATGCCCATCACCTACTGGACCTTCCTGCTGGCCTCGCTGTCCATTGCCGGGGTCCCCGGTCTGGCCGGGTTCTTCAGCAAGGACGAGATTTTGATGATGGCCTTCAACACCGAACTGTCCGCAGGCAAGTTCGCCTGGGCCGTGGGCACGCTGGTGGCCTTCATGACAGCCTTCTACTCGTTTCGCCTGTTTTTCCTCATCTTCCACGGGGAGTTCCGTGGCAGCGAACACCAGCGCCACCACCTGCACGAGTCGCCGGCCGTGGTCACCATACCGCTCATGCTGCTGGCCGTGGGCGCGGTCTGCGCCGGCTGGTTCGGCATCCCGGCCGTGCTGGGCGGCGGCAACCGCTGGGCCCATTTCCTTGAGCCAGTGCTTGGCCATCCCCACGTCCATCTCTCAAGCGGGATGGAACTGCTGCTCATGGCCGGATCCATCCTGGCCGGCCTGCTCGGCATCGGGCTTGCCTGGCTGATGTACCTGCGCAACCCGGGCCTGCCAGCGGCCATTGCCTCCCGGCTCTCCGGCCTCCACCGGCTGCTGCGCAACAAGTACTACGTTGATGAATTGTATGACCTGATCATCGTCCGGCCCACGCTCGTTTTCAGTCGCCTGGCCCTGCTCAAGGTGATGGACACCGCCTGCATCGAGGGCGTGGTCAACGGCCTGCCGCGTGCCATCGGTCGCCTGTCCGAGCAGCTGCGGCGCGTCCAGGATGGCCAGGTGTCGCATTACCTGGCCTGGATGGGCGGCGGCGCGGTGGTGCTGCTGGCCGTCCTCCTGATCGGAAAATAACCGTCCAACCCAAACCGGGAAGCATCGCCATGTCGATTCCGCTCCTCAGCACCCTCATCTTCCTGCCGATCCTCGGCGGCCTGTCGCTGCTCGCCGTGCCGCGTCAGCAGACTGCAACCATCCGGCAGATGGCCCTGATCGTCAGCCTGCTCGAATTTTGCCTGAGCCTGCCGCTCCTGCTCCTGTTCGACAAGACCACGCCGCAGATGCAGTTCGCCGAGTTCCGCCCCTGGATCAAGGCGCTCGACATCAACTACGCGCTCGGCATCGACGGCATCAGCGTGCTGTTTGTGCTGCTCACCACCCTGATCATCATCCTGTCGGTGCTCGTTTCCTGGGAGGCGATCAAGGACAAGGCCCAGGAGTTCTACATTGCCATGCTCCTGCTCGAGGGCGCGATGATCGGCGTCTTCTGCGCGATGGATTTCTTCCTCTTCTATATTTTCTGGGAGGCTATGCTCATCCCGATGTTCCTGATCATCGGCGTCTGGGGTGGACCGAACCGGATTTACGCCACAGTCAAGTTCTTCCTCTACACCCTGGTCGGCAGTCTGCTGATGCTGGTGGGCATCATCCTCTTGTACCAGAACGGTGGCCAGACCTTTGACATCATTGAACTTTCAGGTCAGCAGTACCCGCTCAAGCTGCAGCTGATCCTGTTCTGGGCTTTTTTCGCCGCCTTCGCGGTCAAGGTGCCGATGTGGCCGGTGCACACCTGGCTGCCCGACGCCCACACCGAGGCCCCGGCCGCCGGCTCGGTGATTCTGGCCGCAGTGCTGATCAAGATGGGGGCCTATGGTTTCTTGCGCTTCTCCCTGCCCATCCTGCCCGAAGCCACCCAGGCGATGATGGTTCCCATGCTGGTGCTGTCGGTGATCGCCATCGTTTACGGCGCGGTCATCTGCCTGGCCCAGACCGACCTCAAGCGGCTGGTGGCCTACAGCTCGGTCAGCCACATGGGCTTCGTCACCCTGGGGCTATTTGCCCTCAATCAGCGCGGTCTGGAAGGCGGCATCCTCCAGATGATCAATCACGGCCTGGTCACCGGTGCCCTGTTCCTCGCCATCGGCATGATCTACGAGCGCACCCACACCCGCGAGATCGCGGCCTATGGCGGCCTGGCCACGACCATGCCGGTGTTCGCCGGGTTCTTCCTCCTCTTTACCCTGGCTGCGGTGGGCCTGCCCGGCACCAACGGGTTTGTCGGCGAGTTCCTCATCCTGCTCGGCAGCTTCGAGCGTCTGCCCTGGACCGCCGTGGTCGCCGCCAGCGGTCTGATCCTCGGGGCCTGGTACATGCTCTGGCTCTACCAGCGCATCTTCTTCAATGGGGTCAACGAGAACCTGCACGGTCTGACCGAGCTGAACCTGCGCGAGATCCTGACACTTGTCCCCATGGTGCTGCTGATTTTCTGGATCGGCCTCTACCCCAACGCGCTGCTCTCCTACCTGCATGTCTCGGTGACCCATCTGCTCGATCAGGTGCATGGGGCAAATGTTGGGCCGGCCATCGGCTCCACCCTGGGACCACTCTTCTAAAGCCCGTTGATTCTCCGCCACTGGAGCACACGAACATGACCGAAACCGTCGCCGTCACCTGGGCCAGTATGACGCCCGTCCTTCCGGAACTGCTGCTGATCGGGGTCGCCGTGACCCTGATCGGCCTGGATCTCTTTGCCCCGAGCCAGCGGCAGTTGCTCCCCTGGCTGACCGTGATCGCCTGCCTGGCCGCACTCGGCATGGTTCTGGGCACGGATCCGGTCAGCGCTTTTGGCGGCATGTTCCTCACCGACGGCTATGCCATGGTCTTCAAGACTATCTGTCTGGTCGGAGTTATCGTCACCGCTCTGATGAGCGAACATTTCCGCGGCGTAGCCGGCATGCGTCAGGGCGAGTTCTACAGCCTGATGGTGCTGTCGCTGGTGGGGATGATGCTGATGGCCTCGGCCGGCGACCTGATGTCGCTGTACCTGGGGCTTGAGTTGATGGCCCTGCCGATCTACTGCCTGGTGGGACTGCATAAGCGCGATCGGCGGACCAGCGAGGCGGCGGTCAAGTATTTCCTCATGGGCAGCTTTGCCTCGGCCCTGGTGCTGTTTGGCATGTCGTTGCTCTATGGCCTCACCGGGACCACCGGCATCGAGGTCATCGGCGAGTTGATCACCGACACCAAACTGGTCGACAGCCCGGTGCTGGTGGCGGCCCTGGCCCTGTTGCTGGCCGGGTTCTGCTTCAAGGTGGCAGTGGCGCCCTTTCATATGTGGACGCCGGACGTGTACGAGGGCGCGCCCACCATCGTTACCGCCTTCATGTCGGTGGCCGCCAAGGCGGCGGGCTTTGCCATATTCGGCCGGGTGCTGCTCATGGGGCTGCCCCAACTCTATGACCAGTGGGGCCCGGTGCTGGCTGTGCTGGCGGTGTTCACCATGGCCGTGGGCAACGTCACCGCGCTCTGCCAGACCAGTCTCAAGCGGATGCTCGCCTTCTCGGCCGTGGCCCACGCCGGCTATGCCCTGCTCGGGCTCTTGGCCGGGACCGCCGAGGGCCTGACCGCCACCGTCAGCTACCTGTTCATCTACCTGTTCATGAACCTGGGGGCCTTTGCCATCCTCATGCTGCTGGCCTCGGGCCCGGATCGGCTGGGCGAGAGCCTGGACGAACTGCGCGGCCTGTCCGGCCGCAACCCCCTGGCCGCAGCCCTGATGCTGGTGTTCATGTTCTCGCTTACCGGCATCCCGCCCACTGCCGGCTTTATCGGCAAGTTCTACCTGCTCAAGGCGGCCTTTACCGCCGGCTACACTACGACCGTGATCCTGGCCGTGCTCTTTAGCGCCATCTCAGCCTACTTCTACCTGCGGGTGGTGCGCTACATGTACATGAGCGAGCCGACCGCTGACCGCGTCCTGCGCCTCTCGCCCGGCATGTCGGCGGCGCTGGGCCTCTGCCTGCTGGCCGTGATCGGCCTGGGCCTCTTCCCCGGCGGGTTGCTTGATTGGGCCGCGGCCGCCATCTCCGGATAACTTCAATCCAGATCACCCCGCCCACCGACAGGCATGGCTGTTCCCGGCCATGCCTGACAGTTTTTGCGTTGTCCCCTGCAGACGCATCCCCCGGCAAATCGTCCCAAGGTAGTCCTTGCTTCCCGGTCGAGGTCGCGGTACCTTTCTGGTCCGCTCATCACGCGTATTGGCAGGACACTCCCGGGAGGCCGCAGGCCCTTTGTTCCGATCACCCTGCCCCGGGGCAAGAGCCCGCTATACGGCGATAACCGACAGGCCACGCCGGCGGCGGTGGAGCCGCTGACCCTGCCGCAACACATCTCCAGAATGGCGAAGTCATGATTCGAGCCGCCACGCAGGCTGATGCCGGGGCCATTGCCCGCATCTACAACCACTACATCCTGCACACGCCCATCACCTTTGAGGAAGATCCACTGACCGATGCGACCATGGCTGGCCGCATCGCCGGGCTCACTGCCAAGGGCTATCCCTGGCTGGTGGCGGAAGAGGAAGGCAGCATCGCGGGCTACGCCTATGCCGCTGCCTGGAAGGATCGGCCCGCCTACCGGTACTCGGTGGAGGACAGCGTCTACCTGGCCCCTGAGCACACCGGTCGCGGCCTTGGCGCGCGTCTGTTCGCCGAGTTGCTGGCGCAGGTGCGGCAGCGCGGTTTTCACCTTGTCATCGGCGGCATCGCCCTGCCCAATACCGCCAGCATCGCCTTGCACGAAAAGTTCGGCCTGACCAAGGCGGCCCATTTCGCCGAGGTCGGCTTCAAGTTCGGCCGCTGGATTGACGTCGGTTACTGGGCCGGACGGCCGTGAGGAAGTCCAGCTTTTGGCGGTTCATCCGCCGCAATTTATCTTCCGGAGGG
>CAZFPV010000171.1:0-5022 GCA_964521155.1 uncultured Desulfobulbus sp.
ACATTCACTTTCCAGCGGTCCAGATCCTGCCCGTTGGATTCCCAGTACGACAACTCGGCCAGGGCATGTACCGGGTGGAAGAAGAAACGAAAGGCCGTCCCTTGAGCGCAGTGGTCGCGGGTCACGGTCTCCAGCAACTGCATGGCGGCCTGGACGTTCGCCGGATTGCCCTGGGGGTCGCCCCGGTTGATGATCTTGTCAAAGGCGGTGGGGGTGCCGCCCTCGTCGACCATGATGTAGTCCAGGCACCGCTCCGGCTTCTGCCCGAAGGTGGCCAGGATGGGTTCGCACTTCCGCGCCGCGGGATCAACCAGGATCATGACCGCGTCCGTGGTCATGGCCAGCGACAGTGACCGTTTCAGGTTGAACAGCAGGCGTTTGAATGGACTGGCTGCGACCAGCTCCGGCTTGAGGTCGGTGTTGCCGGACTTCTCCCGGAACTGCCAGCCGTAGTCCAGGCCCCAGACGACCATCTCCGGCCGGTGAAAGGCGGTGGTATGGCGGAGCATGTTGATCGCGTCGCCGAGTGAGGCGCCGCTGATGGCGAGATTGAGCACCCGCTTGCCCTGGAAAACGTCGGTCTGCGCGGGCAGGCCGATCTCCGAGCGCGAACTGCCCAGGAGCACAACCTCGGGCTGGTAGCGGGAGGCGGCGAAGGTCTTGGCCCAGGGCACGATCTTCTGCTGCGGCGGACTTGGCCGCTTGAGCAGGGCCGTGTCCCACTGGTGGGTGTAGTAGGGATCAACCAGGTAATTGAAGGCGACCACGACGGTCAGGCACAGCACGGTGGTCAGGCTCAGGGCCAGGAAGTATGAGCGGAAACGGGTGAAGGAGGAAGTCGCCATGGCTGTTTAGAACTGCGCGTAGATGAAATCCTGGGGCTTGTCCATGCACAGGATGCACAGGGCCAGGAGAATGCCCGTTGCCACGCCCCAGCGCACACTGGGCGACCACTGCACCGGCAGGAGAGAGACGGCGGCGGGTTTGTTTGCAAACCGGCTTTCCAGGTGGAGGATGATTTCGTTGGTGTTGGGCAGCAGGAAGGCGATGCCGGCGGCCAGGACCAGCATGCCGGCGCCGAACGGATCGACGGCCGCAAGGGTGAGGCCGTGGACGCCGACCATGCCGGCGAGGATGTCCAGGGCTGCGTCCACATTGGCGGCCCGGAAAAAGCACCAGGCCACCAGGACCGCGACATAGGTCAGGGCTCGATTGGCCAGCATCGCCCAGGCTCCGGCCGGTTCGGTTCGTTCGCCCCGCAGGGCGCGCCAGCCGTGCTGGACGCACAGATACAGACCGTGCAGGCCGCCCCAGATAACGAAGGTCCAGTTGGATCCGTGCCAGAGCCCGCCCAGGAGCATGGTCAACAGCAGGTTGCGGTACCGGGCCCACTGGCCGCTGCGGTTGCCGCCTAAGGGGATGTACAGGTAATTGCGAAGAAACCGGGACAGGGAGATGTGCCAGCGCAGCCAGAACTCGCTGACGCTGGCCGCCTTGTAGGGCGAATTGAAGTTGAACGGGATCTGCAAGCCGAACAGCCGCGACACGCCGATAGCCATGTCGGAATAGCCGGAGAAATCAAAGTAGAGCTGGAAGCTGTAGGCAACGACGCCCAGCCAGGCCTGGAGCAGTTGGGGGTGGTCGCTGCCGAAGGCAATCTGCACCATGGGGACCAGATTGTCGGCGATGAGCAGCTTCTTGGCCATGCCGAAGGCAAACAGGGTAAGGCCGACGGCAAAATTGGCGCCCTGCACCCGATAATTGGTCTCGTCGGCGTACTGGGGCATCATGTCCCGGTGATGCAGCACCGGCCCGGCGACAATGTAGGGGAAGTAGGAGGTGAAGAGGGCGTAGTGGAGGAAATCGAGCGCCTTGACCTTGTCATGATAGGCGTCCACCAGGATCGACAGCTGGGTGAAGGTGAAGAAGGAAATGCCGATGGGCAGCAGGATGTTGACCAGGGGGATCTCCTGGGCGGCGACGGAGTTGATCGAGGCGATGAAAAAGTTGATGTACTTGAAATAGCCCAGCAACCCCAGATTGAACGCCACCCCCGCCATCAGCCAAACCTTTTTTCGTGATGATGGCGCGGTGAGGATGCGGGTGCAGACAACATAATTGCATCCCATGGACAGCAGCAGGATGGGCAGGAAGCGGACATCCCACGAACCATAGCAAAAGAACGAGGCGCCCAGCAGCCACAGGGCTGCGCCCTTGCGGCTGGTGCGGCCGATGAGGTAATACCCCAGCAGGGTGATGGGCAGAAAGAGAAGTAGAAAAGCAAATGAGTTGAAGAGCATGCGGTTTCCTGCGTGGGTAAGGGAACGGAGGCGACATGGTCGGCGTGCCGATGCTGGCCTGACTTGAGAATTGATCCTACCGTGTTTTTCTGATGATTTCCCTGAATTCTTTGCAGGTTGTGAAAAACAGATGCTCGGATTGCCACAGATTGATCCTGAAGACAGCACGCAGGTCCACCGTGCATACAAGGAGGAAACCGATGCGAGATGAGGCAGGCCGATCTGGTGCAGACGGCGGGAATCTCTCTGAGGGCGGCGCAGCTACGCAGAGGCGACCGGGCGAGGCCATGGACGGCAACCTGTTTGCCGCGCTCCCGACCGGCCCGGTCCGGGAGGAGCTGTTCGAGCAACTGCTGGCCCGCCCTGGCCTTTGCATCGAGCGGATCGTCTCCACTGGACAGATGAGCCCGCCGGGCAGCTGGTACGATCAGGAGCAGGCCGAGTGGGTGGTGCTGCTCAGCGGCGCGGCCGAACTGCGGTTTGCCGATGAATCCGCGCCGCGTCGGTTGTCCGCCGGCGACTGGCTGCATATCGCGGCCCACCGGCGCCACCGGGTCGAGTGGACCGATCCGGCGCAGCCTTCGGTGTGGCTGGCCATCCACTTCCAGCCATGACGCGGGCCACGCCGGAGCGCGCTTGATAGTGCGCCCGGGAGTGCTGGAAACGCGCATCCGCCGAAACGGCCTGGGCGGGATCACTCGCCCAGGCGGCGCAGGGCAGAGAGAAACCGCGAGCGCAGCCGCTCGCTCATCAGGGCGCGCTTGACCGGGGCGAGCTTGAGGAAGCCGCCGACCAGGGCGCGCATGAAGGCCTGGGTGCGGCTGGCGGGATTGTCGAGGAGCAGGGTCTGGAGGGTGTCGCGCTCCAGGGCCTGGAGCAGCACCCGCTCGAGGCTGTTTTCGGGGTGGATGACCTGTTGCGGCCGTTTGTGCAGGGTGATCGCGCCGGTGGGACAGGCGAGGGCGCAGACGCCGCAGCCCAGGCAGTGCCGTTCGACCCGCACCGTGTGGATGCCTGGCAGCGTGTCGGTGGCGGAGACGGCCGTCATGCCGATGGCCTCGACCGGACAGGCCCGGGCGCATCGGCCGCAGCCCGTGCACAGCATCCCGTTGACCTCGGCGACCACGCTGGCAGTGACCAGAATCCCCGGGTATCCGGTGTCGCGCACAGCCTGCAGCAGGTTGCAGCAGCAGCCGCAGCAGTGGCAGATGAAGCCGGCGTCGCGGCGGACGTTGTCCGTGGTCAGGGTCAGGCCCAGCTGGCGCGACCGCGCCAGGATGTCCCGCATCTCGGCGCGGTCAATGGTGCGGGCAAAGCCGTTGCGGATGAGCAGGCGGGCCCCGTCGCCCATGGAGGTGCAGGTCTCCATGGGGACGCGGCAGGGCGCGTGGCCGAGGTGATGCTTCTCGTGGCGGCAGGAGCAGAGCCCGAGCGCGAACTCGTGGTGCGTCTCGACGAGCGCCGAGGCCCGTTCGTAGTCAAGGATCTCGACCTGCGCGGCCACCGTGCCCTCGTGGGGCAGGGCGCGCATGATCGACACCTGCTGGCCGTTGCCGAAGTTGGCGGCAAGGAACTCCTTTTCCCCGAACATGTAGGCCTGGAACAGCTCGGCCCAGCGCGCCCGGGGCAGGTCCGGGCCGGTGCGCATCATGGTGAACTCGAAAAAGCCGATGACCAAGGGGCTGACCATGTACTGATAGTCGGCCCCGTTCCAGAGGTCGAGCACTAGTCCCTTGGCGCAGAGCCCCTCGAGCCGCGACCGTAGCGCCGTCTCGGTCTCGCCGGTCATGCGGGCGATGCGGGCGAGCGTTGCGGGGCGATAGGGCAGGCGGACGATCAGCTCGGCCTCGGCTGGCGAGTAGAGCGACTCGACCAGTTGGCGGAAGATCGGCGTCCAGGGCGTGCGGATGGGTGACTGATCCAGCCGCCGGCCCAGTTGCCGGTAGATGTCCTTGCCGACGAGGTGTCCCATGGTGTTGTCGTTCCTCGGCCCGCGGCGGTCGCGGACCTTGTTGTCGTTTGCCCGACTGTACCCCATGTGCGGCCGCCGCGAAACCGGGAAAGACCCAAGTGCGGATGACGCCACCATCCCGGCCGCTCATCCCAGGTTGGCGGCGCGGCCGGTGGGCCGGCAGGGGCAGGCGTCGGCCCGGTCCAGGGAAAAGCCCTGGCGCGGCCCGGCGATGCGCTCCACGGTGAGGGTGCGGGCGGCGAAATCCTCGTCCACATAGCCTTCGAGCAACAGCGGCCCGCGCGTGGCGAGCAGGTGGCAGTGCTGCTCGTAGACGCGGGGGAAGAGGGTGCATTCCACCAGGCCGGTCTCGTCCTCGAAGGTGAGGAACTCCATGGGCTCACCCCGCTTGGTGCCGACGATCTTGCCGGTGATCAACCAGCCGAGAAACCGCACCCGCCGCCGATGTGCCACCGCCTGGGCGGGCTGGCGCAGCAGGGCCCGGGCGGTCAGCGCCCCGGCCCGCCTGCGTTCCTCGGCAAAGAGGGTGATGGGGTGGCGGTCCGGAAGAAAACCCAGCACCCGGTACTGGTGGCGCAGTCGCTGGCGCGGGTCCTCGGGTGGCAGGGGCGGCGGCGCGGGATCAAGGGGAAAGAGCGTTGCCGCCGTGTCGCCGCGCCGCTGCCAGGCGGCCAGCAGCCAGATGAGCACGCCCCGGTTGGCCGTCTCCCCGGTCATCAGCCCGTCCAGGGCCCCGGCATGGATCAGGGC
>CAZFPV010000172.1:0-5018 GCA_964521155.1 uncultured Desulfobulbus sp.
GGAGCACCCGCTGTTTCGCAAGATCCAGTGCAATCACTGCCAGGAACCGGCCTGCCTGACCAGCTGCTTCGTCAACGCCTACACCAAGACCCCGGAGGGCGCGGTGGTCTACAACCCTGACGTCTGCGTCGGCTGCCGCACCTGCATGATCGCCTGCCCCTTTTACATACCGGCGTTCCGCTACTCCAGCGCCTTTCATCCGCGGATCATGAAGTGCGTCTTCTGCCATGAAACCCGGCTCTCCAAGGGCCTGCCGCCGGCCTGTGTCGAGGCCTGCCCGCAGGAGGCCCTGACCTTCGGCCGCCGCGCCGATATGGTCGAGGTGGGGCGACAGCGCATCCGGGAAAATCCCGGCGCCTATGTCGATCACATCTACGGTGAGCATGAGGCCGGCGGCACGGCCTGGATGTATCTCTCACCGGCGCCGTTTGCCCAGGCGGGGTTCGACACCTCGGTGCCCAAGGAACCGATTCTCAACTACGTCAAGGATTTCCTCTCCATCGTCCCCATGGTGCTGACCATCTGGCCGGCGCTGTTCGCCGGCTTTCACCTGCTGGCGACCAGGAAGGAAAAGGCGGCACAACAGCAACAGAGCGAGGGGGAGGTCTGAGCCATGGATGCATTCATCAACACCAAAAAGGAAATTCCCATTGTCTCCCACCTCAGGCCCGACGGCGGCCTGTGGAGCATTCGGGAGAAACTCTGGCTGGGTTTGAGCCGCGAGGAGTACAAGGCCCAGTTCATCCGCAACCCGGTCAACTGGGTGCTGATTGCCATCTTCGCCGTGGGCGTGCCGATCATCCTGCAGCGCTACCTGTTCGGGCTGGACACCGTGACCCACGCCTCCAACGACTACCCCTGGGGCCTGTTCCTCGGGTTCGGCCTCTTTGGCATGGTGCCGCTGTCTGCCTCGGGCTTTCTCCTCGGCACCACGGTGGAGATCTTCGGGCGCAAGGACTTCGTCCCCATCGAGCGGCTGGCCCTGCTCAACGGCCTGCTCGGTTACTTCTTCGCGGTGGTCTATCTTGAGATCGACCTGGGCATGCCCTGGCGGCTCTATTACCCGATGTTCGTCAGCCTGGGGCCGGCGGCGGTGCTCTTTCTCGTAGCCTGGCATGTGGCCACCTACCTGTCGGTGCAGGTGGCGGAGGTGTCCTCGGCCTACTTTGAGTGGATCGGCTGGCTCAAGGGCAAACGGTTCATCAAATCCATCGCCGTCGGCTTGACCATCTCCGGCATCATCCTCTCCACCCTGCATCAGGGAGCCCTGGGGGCGCTGTTCACCTATGCCCCCACCAAGGTGCACCCGTTGTGGTTTTCAGCCAACTTCCAGTGGATTCACTTCTTCTGCTCGGCCATCTTCGCCGGCCTGTCCATGGTGATAGTGGCCAGTACCTTGTGCAAAAAATTCATGACCTGGCGCTGCGACCGGCGTTTTCTCGACAACGTTGACGAGCTGACCCTCGGCCTGGGAAAGGGCTGCGCCTATGCCCTGATCACTTACCTGGTGATCAAGATGGTCGGAGTGGCCCACGACAACGACTGGGCCTATCTGCTCACCGGCTGGGGACAGTACTTCCTGCTGGAGATGGGGCTGGCCGTGGTGCTGCCAATGATATTGTTCGCCTACGGGGTCAAGCACCGGCTGGTGGGCATGGTCCGCCTGGCCGCGTTGCTCAGCGTGCTCGGCATTGTCTGGAACCGGCTCAATACTGCGGTGATCTGTTTCAACTGGCAACTCTACCAGGAGATCCCGCACTGGAAGGAGATCTGGATCACGATCACCATCTTTGCCCTGTACTTCATTGTGTATCGTTTCATTCTCTACCGTCTGCCCATTCTTTATCAGTGGCAGGGCGAGAAATAACCCCTTCGGCCATGGTTTCCGGCGGTGCAACCCGCACCGCCGGAAACCGCGGCCAGCACCGGAGGTGAACCGTGGGGTTTCGCGCGCAAGGCATGGTCCCGCGACCATGGACCGACTGGCCGCTGGGGCGGATTTTTATTGTCGTCACCACCCTGGTCCTGCTTTTTCTCGCCACGGTTCTGGCCCTGGGGGCCCGCCAGTATCTGCTGTACCGGCAGTGCAGTCAGGCCGTGGCTGCCGGAGACCGCCTGCTCTTTCGTTTCACCGCCATCAAGGATCATCTTGACCAATCCCTCGTTCTGGGGCAGGAGGTCAATCTTCGCGCCTTCAACGTCGAGTTGCAAGAACTGGAGGCCGAGGGCGAACAACTGGCGCGCAACATCCTCGTGCCCGAAGGCCTGAAGGCCTCGCTGCCCACGCGGGTCGATCTGGTCGGCCTGGAGGTCCGCTTGCGGGCCATCCAGGAACAGCGTCGGGAAAAGGTCCGCGAGACCGCCGACCTGGTGCAAACTTTGGGCAACATCAATCTCGGCCTGCAGCAATTCCGCTTCCACCTTGGCGATCACACCCAGACTATCCTGCTGGGCCTGCACAAGATCATCGCCGGCGCCCTCGGCCTGATCGTCGTTCTCTCCTGCACCCTGCTCTACCTGCTCAATCGCCGCCTGGCCACACCCATACTGGCCCTGTGCCGCTTGACCGCCCCGGCGGGCGAGGCCGTGGACCCGGCTTCGGGCTGCACCCTGCATTTGCTCACCGAGCGGATGCAGACCCTGCTCACCGATGGCAAGATTCTGGCCCGGGGAACCGGCGGCGTCGACCCTGGCGATCCCGAATCCTGCAGGCAGGCCGCGTCCGGCTATCGTCACGCCGTGACCGGCTGGCTCGGGGGGGAACTGGCCAGCGAACTGACCAACCGCCTCAACGGAGTGATCAACTACACCCAGGCCCTGATCGATCTCGACGGCCAGGGCGGGAACCAGTCCCTGCGGGCGGAGGTCTACCGGCATCTGGTCGAGGAAGAGCGCAAGACTGCCGAACTGGTGGCCGCGCTCCAGCAGATCGGCCGCTGGCAGGCGGGCGGCGCCTCCGGGGCGCCGCTGTGCACCCTGTCGGGCCTGCTCGCCCAACTTCTGGAGCGACCCCTGCGGGCTGAATCCATCACCCTCATCCTGCCGGCTGACAACCGATGCGAACCCCTGATCGCGGCCGGCGACCTCTTGCTCGTCCTGATCACCCTGATCCAGCAGGGCCGGATGGCCCTCAACCGGGCTGGCAGCGATCACCAGGGCGACAAGGTGCTGCGCCTGACCAGCGCCGTCCCCGCCGCCGCGGACCGGATCGAGATTGCCCTCAGCAACAGCGCGGGCAGGTGGGAAGAGCACGGTCTCGGCCCCGTCTGGCCCAGTCAGGAATTCTGCGCAGTTCTGGTGCAGGTGCACGGGGGATCGCTGTATGTCGATGCCGGCCCCCGGGAAACCATCCTCCGCATTGCATTGCCCTGCCGCGGTTCCGTGGCCTGACCACCCTCTCCCCGCCGTCCGGTCCCTGTTCCCGCCACAGCTGCACCACAGTATTCTCCACCTGTTGCCGCCTCGGGAACCTATCCACCTGGGAACGCAACACACCTGTTTGCTCGCGCCACAGTATCGCAACGACCGCGCCGCGCTCCTGTGGCCGCGCTGGTGGACTGCCACATAATTGTGGTATGTCGCCGTGGTTGGGGCGGGGTGAGGTTATATATTTTTATACTTTTATTTCAATACATTGGCTGGGTGGTGAAAGTTTTTCTCCCTGTTCTGGCTCGCTGGCATCCGGGGTGCAATTACCAAGGCAAAACCACGGTATCGCAGACAACTCACCCGCCACCAAGGAGGACGCCATGACCACCCAGATAATCAAGAAAGACGAGACCAGGATCGATGTCGCCAACGAAACATCCAAGTTCACCATCAAGGTCGTGATGACCATGGCCGCGCTGATCGGCATCTGGGCAGTGGCCTGCCTGGTCGGCGGTCTGGCCAGCGGCGGCATCGGCAACCTGATCAAGGGATTCGTCAGCACCATCGTCGGATACTGAGCACGCAATCATCAACGCATTCAACCGCGTCCACCACACCGCAAACAAGGAGCACAACTATGTCCGAGAACACAAACAACAAGCGCGTCATGGCCGTCATGCTGGGAATGGGAAGCCTGGTCGGCCTCTGGGTCACTGCCGCCTTCGTCGGCGCCCTGCACCAGACCAACTGGCAGTTCGGGGAACTGGCCCGACAGTACATGCTGGCCACCGGGATGATGAAGCCGATGCACACCCTGGTCGATTTCTACTCCCACATCAAGGGGATTGAATACCTGATCTGCCTGGCCTTCTTCGTCGCCTTCCCGGTCTTCTTCAAGTACGTCAACAAGGAGAAGCGGACAATCACCGTGAGCCGCTGAGGCATTGCGCCGGCAGGGCGGCATCATCCCCTGACGGGAAGTCGAAAGGCCACGATCCCGTTCTCCTGCATCGCCGGGGGGACGGGATTGTTTGTGTGCGGGGAGAGCGAACTGCGCTGGATATATCAAAGGTGCAGAGTAGGGTGGAGCAGGCCGGTCAGCAGTGTAAATGCGGCAGGGCTTCCCTGCTAACGAAACAGCGCCTCCCGCAGCAGGGCCACGGCTGCCTAGCGTTCGCCCTCAAACGGTTAACCAGCCCTGGTTTCTATGGCGCCTTAAATCTTGAACGATCCCACCAGGTGATTCAGGTCGCCGGCCATGTTGAGCATCTTCTCCGCGTTCTCCCTGATCTGCTCGCTGCTTCGGGAAATCTCGGTGGACGCGTTGTTGACCTGGATGATGTCCTTGGCGATCGAACCTGCCACCACCGAGCTTTGGCTGACATTTTCATTGACCTCCTGCAGCCCCTGGCTCGCCTGTTCGATGTTTTTCGCTATTTCCTCGGTGGCGGCGGACTGCTGGGTCACGGCCGAGGCGATGGTGGCCACGATGGCATTGACGCTGTTGATGACGCCGCCGATTTCGTTGATCTCCTTGATCGTCTCTCCGGTGGTGCCCTGCACGCCTTCGATCTGCAGTTTGATGTTCTGGGTGGCAGCCGCGGTCTGTTTGGCCAGCTCCTTGATTTCATTGGCGACCACGGCAAATC
>CAZFPV010000173.1:0-5002 GCA_964521155.1 uncultured Desulfobulbus sp.
GACCTTGTCCATGGCCTCGGCGATGATGTTGCCGATGGTCACGTCGTTGTTGGCGGAGATGGTGCCGACCTGGGCAATTTCCTTCTGCTCCTTGGTCGGGCTGGCGATCTTGCCGAGCTCGGCGACCACGGCGGCGACCGAGGCATCGATGCCGCGCTTGATCTCCATCGGGTTGGAACCAGCGGCAACCAGCTTGGCGCCTTCGGTGTAGATGGCCTGGGCCAGAACGGTGGCGGTGGTGGTGCCGTCGCCGGCGACATCCGAGGTCTTGGAAGCGACTTCCTTGACCATCTGGGCGCCCATGTTCTCGAACTTATCCTTGAGTTCGATCTCCTTGGCAACGGTGACGCCGTCCTTGGTGATGACGGGGGCGCCGAAGGATTTCTCGATCAGGACGTTGCGGCCTTTGGGGCCGAGGGTTACCTTGACGGCGTTGGCCAGGGCGTTGACGCCGGTCAGCATTTTTTCGCGCGCCTTGGCGCCGTATTTCAATTCTTTTGCAGCCATATTGTTGTCTCCTTCTTCACTCGAATGGATGGATATCGTTGCTTATGCCTGAACCACGCCAAGGATATCATCCTCGCGCATGATGAGGAAATCCTCTCCGTCCAGTTTGACCTCGGTGCCGCCGTACTTGGAAAAGAGTATCCGATCGCCGACCGCGACATCCATGGCAACGCGATGGCCGGCGTCATTGAGCTTGCCCGGACCGACGGCGACGATCTCGCCTTCGGCCGGCTTTTCCTTGGCGGAATCGGGAATGATGATGCCGCCCGCGGTTTTTGCCTCTCCTTCCAGTCTCTTGACCAAGATGCGGTCATTCAGTGGACGAATTTTCATGAACTATCCTCCTGTGTTTAATGATGTAGGTACACAATAAAAATCTGCGCCGATCCGACGAGTTTGGTGTCCCTCAATCGGCGCAAACCGCTTTGCGTGGACGAAAACGAAGCTTCAGTCTTCAAACTGGCGCATACAATAGTGCCGGTTCGGTAAAAATCAAGGGAGGGCTGAGCGAAAAAATGAATCCGCCCAACCCTCCGAAATAGCAAAAATTTTTATTGAGGAAAGAAATGCTCGGCCGGATAGTTATCCGACCCGGACCCGCCATTTGTGGGGGTCTTCAGCGCGACCGAACTGGATGGCCTGGAGTTCTTCATACAGCCGGGCGGCCAGGGGGCCGGGTTGGCCATCGTTGATGCGTACGGTCTTGTCGCGGTAGCAGAATTCACCCACCGGTGAGATGACTGCAGCCGTCCCGGTGCCGAAACTCTCGGTGAGGGCGCCGGATTCGCCGGCGGTCACGACCTCGTCGATGGTGATGCGGCGCTCGCGCACGGTGCACCCCCAGTCGCGCGCCAGCTGCAGGACCGAGTCGCGGGTAACGCCGGGCAGGATCGATCCCTCCAGCGGCGGGGTGATCAACTCGTCGTTGATCACGAAAAAGATGTTCGAGGTGCCGACCTCCTCCACGTACCGGTGTTCGACGGCATCGAGCCACAGCACCTGGGTGTATCCCTTGTCGTGTGCCTCGGCCTGGGCCTTGAGGCTGGCGGCGTAGTTGCCGGCCGTCTTGGCGAAGCCGACGCCGCCGGGCACGGCGCGGACATATTTGTCTTCAACGTAAATTCTGGTCGGACTGAAGCCGCCGGTGTAATAGGCGCCGACGGGGCAACAGATGATAAAGAACAAGTACTCTTCGGCGGGCCGCAGACCGATGACCGGTTCGGTGGCAATCATGGTCGGCCGGATGTACAAGGTGGCGCCCGGCGCCGACGGCACCCATTCCTGGTCGAGGTAGACCATGGCCCGCAGGGCCTGCAGCACCCGGTCCTGGGGGAATCGGGGCATGCACATCCGCTGGGCAGACTGGTTCATGCGCGCGAGGTTGTCTTCCGGGCGGAAGAGAAATATCTGGTCGTCCGCGCCGCGATAGGCCTTCATACCCTCAAAGATGGCCTGGCCGTAATGGAAGACCATGGCTGCCGGTTCCAGCTCGAAGGACCGGTAGGGCTCGATGCGAGCCTCGTCCCAGCCCTGTTGGCGGGTCCAGCGCATGGTGAACATATGGTCGGCGAAGAATTGGCCGAAGCCCAGACTGGTCTGGTCCGGCTTGGGTTTCAGCTCTTCGGCGGCGGCCTTGTGCAGCGTTATTTCAAGGTCCTTGTGCAGCATCTTTTCACCCTGTGTTCCCCGGCCCTGTGCAAACCGGTTTCCTTTTGCGTGCGGAATAAGTACAGTGGCAAATCATCACCACCACCGATTGTCTGGACGCCCATGCCCCTGCCAGTACGACCACCAGCCCCAGCTCAGGAAGAGGCCGGCCCCGAGGCGGGAACCTCATCTCCACCGGTGGAAACGCCAACTGCGGCACAGACCAAATTTTTTCTCGCCATCCTAATCGCGGCCGCGCTGGTGCTGGGTTGGATCCTGTGGCCGTTCTGGCAATTCCTGGTCCTGTCCTTCCTCCTGTCCGGCACCTTTCGGCCCGCCTATCAGTGGTTTGGTCAGCGGGTCGCGCCGTGGCTGGCCTCGATGCTGACCTGCACCCTTATCACCTTGATCGTCTTCGTGCCCCTGACGCTGTGCATCAGCGAGTTCTCGTCCGAGGCCATCGATCTGTATCACCTGGGCAGGGACAGCAACCTGCTGGTCAAATTGCAGCAATTTGCGCAAAATAATACATTGCTCAGGGAGGCACAAGCGCTACTCGCCGATGTCGGCCTGAAATTCGAACCGGAGGACATCTCCGCCCTGTTGGCCGGGTTCAGCAAAACCATCGGCCTGGTCATATACAATCAAGCCTCATCTTGGGCGGCCAACCTGCTCCAGGTAGCCCTGCAGTTCTGCATGCTGCTGATGGTCACGTTTTTCCTGCTGATGGAGTTCGAGGGCCTGACCGACTTTCTCGTCCGGCTCTCGCCCCTGCCGCCAGCGCAGAACCACCTGCTGGTGGAAAAATTCATGGAAAACGCCAAAGGAATACTGCTTGGCAATGGCCTGAACGGCTTGGTGCAAGGCCTGCTCGGAGGTCTGCTCTTTGCCCTGCTGGATGTCAAGGCCTCGGTGCTGTATGGCGTGGTGATCGGGGTGCTGGCCTTCCTGCCGATCCTGGGCATTGGCCTGGTGCTGCTGCCGGCTGCGCTGGTGTTCCTGCTGTATGGGCTGTTTGCCGAGGCGGCCGCCACGCTCGTTTTTTATCTCGGGGTCACTCTGTTCGTGCATTTCTGGATCACGCCCCGGCTGCTCAGCGGCGCCAAGATGCACAAACTGCTGGTCCTTCTGGCAATCATTGGCGGCGTCAGCCTGTTAGGCCTCCTGGGAGTGATCTACGGCCCGCTGCTGGTTACGGCCTTCCTCACCCTGGCTGACCTGTATCAGCAGGAATATCGGCAGGATATTCCCTCAGGCGATTGAGCGGCGCCGGTCGCAGGCCCGGTTCCTGCCCGCCTGAGGACAGGAGCGGCGGCGCACCCGATCCCGGTTCAGCCTTCCTTGAGCAGGCGAATATCCCAGGCCTCGGAGCGGTTGCTGTTGGCCGGGTTTTCCTCCACCCGGAACTCGAAGATGCGGTGCGGTTCCTGGAAAAAGTGGTCGGAGGGCAGGGTGGATTTGGAGAGGTGAAAGAAAACCGTCTCCGATTGCAGTGTGTTGTCGATCAGCCTGTAATAGCGAAAAAATCCAAATCCCCGGTCCAGATTGAAGTTGGCCACCGTGCCGCGCTGCCACCTGTCTCCGTGCTCGCCGTGGGCACCGGCGATGGGGAGCAGCCCGGGCACGAGAAAACCGGAGATGTAGCTGTCGGCCACCTCCCGCAGTTCCTTGCTGACATTGTGGAAACCGATCACCTCCACCCGGCACCCCGTGTTCTGCAGGGCGATGATCAAGCGGAGAAAGTCGCCGTCGCCGGTGAGCAGGATGATGCGGTCCAGGTTGCGGGCCTGGAGCAGGGCGTCGATGGCCAGATCCATGTCGGCGTTGGCCTTGGTGGTAATGTTGCCGTCTTCGTCCTGGAAGCGGCGGACGTACTTCTTGATGATCTTGAAGCCGCAGTTGCGCAGGATGTTGTGGTAGGCGTAGACCTTCTGGCGGTACTCCGGGTCCTTCTGGGTCCGCTCGTGGTCTTCGGCCAGGTAGCAGTTGGCTCGCAGCAGCACCGAGTTCCTGGTGTTAGCCAGGCCGACCAGGACGTCGTAGCGCATGCCGTAGCCGCCGCTCATCCTGATGTTTTCCGCATCTACGTAGATTGCCGTCTTGAGCATGGACATGTGGTGGCGGGAAAGGGGTTCCAAGGTTGCGCGTCCGAGGCTCACTCCCACTCGATGGTCGCTGGCGGCTTGGAGGAGATGTCGTAGACCACCCGGTTGACGCCGCGCACTTCGTTGATGATCCGGTTGGAGATGCGGCCGAGCAACTCATAGGGCAGGCGCGACCAGTCGGCGGTCATGGCGTCGCGGCTGTCCACTGCCCGCAGGGCGATGACATGCTCGTAGGTGCGGCCGTCGCCCATCACGCCCACGGTCTGGATCGGCAGCAGCACGGCAAACGATTGCCAGACCTTACGGTACCAGCCGGAGTCCTTCATCTCTTCGAGCACGATCACGTCGGCATGGCGGAGGATGCGCAACCGCTCGGCCGTGACTTCGCCCATGATGCGGATGCCCAGGCCCGGTCCGGGGAAGGGCTGGCGGTAGATTGCCTCCTCGGGCAGGCCGAGTTCCAGGCCAAGCTCTCGCACTTCGTCCTTGAACAGTTCGCGCAGCGGCTCGATCAGGTCCAGCTGCATCCGCTCGGGCAAACCGCCGACGTTATGGTGCGACTTGATCGGGGCCTTGCCGCGGAAGACCACCGACTCGATCACGTCCGGGTAGAGGGTGCCCTGGGCCAGGTAGCGCACCTTGTCCAGCTTCTTCGCCTCGGCCTCGAAGATCTCGATGAAGCCGTAGCCGATCCGCTTGCGTTTCTCCTCCGGGTCGGCGATGCCGTCCAGACGGGAGAGGAA
>CAZFPV010000174.1:0-4978 GCA_964521155.1 uncultured Desulfobulbus sp.
ACCGCATCCTCACGGTGATGATGAACCCGTTCATGTCCTGCGGCGCGCGCCTGCCGGTCTATGCCCTGTTCGCCGCCGCCTTCTTCCCTGTGGGCGGCCAGAACCTGGTGTTTGCGCTCTATCTGATCGGCATCGGCTTTGCCGTGCTCACCGGCCTGATCCTGAAGAACACCCTGCTCAAGGGCGAGATCACCCCCTTTGTCATGGAGATGCCGCCCTACCACCTGCCCACCTTCCGGTCAGTCGGCCTCAGGGCCCTGGACCGGCTGCGGAGCTTCCTGTTCAAGGCCGGCCGGGTGCTGATCCCGGTGATCATGGTGCTGTCCTTCCTCAACTCGCTGGGCACGGACGGCACCTTTGGCAACGAGGATACGGAGCGATCCGCCCTGGCCTCGATGAGCCGAGTCATCACCCCGGTGCTGCAGCCGCTGGGCGTGACCGAAGAGAACTGGCCGGCCACTGTCGGCATTTTTACCGGCATTTTTGCCAAGGAAGCGGTGGTGGGCACCCTGGACGCCCTCTATGCCGGGATTGACCGCAAGGCTGATGGCGAAGAGCAGGCCGTTGAGGAGCCGTTCGCCTTCTGGGCCGGGATCGGGGCAGCCTTTGCCACCATCCCGGAGAACCTGGCCGGGGTGGTGGACACCTTCACCGATCCGCTTGGCATCTCCATCGGCGATGTCAGCGACCTCAACACGGCGGCCGAGGAGCAGGAGGTTGACGCCGCCACCTTCGGGTCCATGGTGCGGCTGTTCGGCAGCCAGAGCGCCGCCTTTGCCTACATGCTGTTCGTGCTGCTCTATTTTCCCTGCAGCGCGGCCATTGCGGCAGTCTACCGGGAAACCAACCTGGCCTGGGCCGGGTTCGCCGGATTCTGGACCACCTTCCTTGCCTTCGTGGCCTCGACGCTCTTTTACCAGACTGTCAACTTCGCGGCCCATCCGAGGTATTCGTCCTTGGTGATCGCCACCGATCTCTGCGCCCTGATCGCGGTCGTGGCCCTCTTGAAATTTGCCAGCAGTCGGACTGCGGCCGGCCTGACGGTTCCATCCGCGGCGGCCCAGGCCAGCCTGGCCGCCAAGAGTTAAGGGAGTGCCCCATGGATCTGATTCAAGTCAAGCAATACCTGCGGGAGAGAAAGATTGTGCCCTTGCGGGACATGGCCCTGCATTTCCGGGTCGAGGTCGACACCCTGCGGCCGTTGCTCGAAACCTGGGTGCGCAAGGGCAAGGTGCGTAAATTACCCGGCTCAACCGCCGCCTGCAAGGGCTGCTGCACCTGCGATCCGGCTACCATCGAACTGTATGCATGGCAGGAATGATTGTACTTGAGAGCGGAGCAGGTCTCTGGTACAACCAGGCCGACAGTGTTACGAAATATTAATTGTGTGTTATAATAACCCCAAGGAACTCCCATGAAGAAAACGATCAACACCTCCCTGACCCTGATGGCGGCCGGCATGCTCTGTCTGGCCAGCACCCCGGCCGCCGAGGCGGCCGCGACCAGCGACGAGTTGGAGCAGCTCAAGCAGCAGGTGCAGATGCTGACGCAACAAAATCAGCAGCTCAACCAGCGCCTGACCGAGATGGAAACCACCGTCAGCGGGTCAAAAGCAGTCACCGAAACCGAGGCGCCCGCGGCCAAAGCCGATGCAGCGGCCGGGGAGAAGGAAGAAGGCGGTCTAAAGATCGGCGAGATGCTGACCCTGAGCGGGTCCATCGAGGGCGACTTCATTGTGGCCGAGGACTTTGCAGGCAACAGCAGCAGCGAGTTCAACCTGGACACCGTTGAGCTCATCCTCGATCTCAAGGCCTCGGAGTGGGCCAAAGGCAAAATCGTCATCGATTACGACGGCGACGACGAGGACCTGTACATCGACGAGGCCAACATCACCCTGGGCGGGAATGAAGCCTTTCCCCTGTTCCTGACGGCGGGAAAAATCTACGCCCCCTTCGGCGATTTTTCCACCAACATGATCCAGGATCCCTTCACCCAGACGCTTGGCGAGATCAACGAGGAAGGGGCGATTGCCGGCTTCGAGAAAAACGGGTTCACCGCCTCGGTCTTTGCCTACAATGGCGTTGACGAGGTCGGCGACGACAGCACCGTCAACGGTTATGGCGCATCCATCGCCTATGCATACGAACAGGACGACCTCACCCTGCGCGGCGGCGCGGGCTGGGTGAGCAACCTGGCCGACGCCGATGGCATTGCCGACATGCTGCCACGTTCCGAGGATGATAACATCGTTCTCCATGACGCCACCACCGGATTGAACCTGTTTGCCGGTGCGCAATACAAAGGGGTATCCCTGTTCTCCGAGTACACCACTGCCCTCGACAGTTTCCAGGCCGAGGACCTTTCCTTTGCCAGCGGCGGGGCCGAGCCCAAGGCCTGGAACACCGAACTCGCCTACACCACTGCCCTGGCAGGCAAGGAGACGGTCTTTGCCCTTGGCTACCAGAAGACCTGGGAGTCCCTGGGGCTCGAGCTGCCCGAGTACCGCTACAGTGTTTCCGGCGCCATGGGCATCTTCGAGGGCACGACCGTGATTCTCGAATACTATTATGACGAGGACTACACCGTGGAGGATGGCGGAACCGACGGCAACGGCTACGGTTTCACCACTCGGCTGGCTTATGAGTTCTAACGGAACACGTTGCGGGGAGTCCTCCCGCTCGCCTGATTTGCTTGCGGATGGGGTATGAAAACTGCCTGGAATCGTCTTGGAACAGGGAACACCTTATCAAGGCTTCCATGGCGCCGAGCAGGGAATAAAAAACCATCGCGAACGTCTGCAGACGTTCGCGATGGCGTATGGAACCATGGAGATGGGATGGGGGCGCATTGCTGCACGGAGACCTTCTGCACCCCCAGGGAGTGATCAGACCTTGTAATACTCGCGGTACCAGTCAACAAAGTTGCGGATGCCGGTCTCGATGGTGGTGGCCGGCTTGAAGCCGACCGCCTCAACAAGATCGGCCACGTCGGCGTAGGTGGCCGGCACATCGCCGTCCTGCATGGGCAGGAAATTCTTTCTGGCCGTGCGCCCCAGGCACTCTTCCAGCACCTCGATATAGCGCATCAGCCGTTCCTTGCTGTTGTTGCCGATGTTGTACACCCGCCAGGGACAGTAGCTGGTCGCGGCATCGGGCCGGTCACCGCTCCATGCCAGGTTGGGCGCGGCCACATGGTCGATCACCCGCACCACGCCTTCGACGATGTCGTCGATATAGGTGAAGTCGCGTTCCATGTTGCCGTTGTTGAAGACGTCGATGGGCCGGTCCTCGAGGATGGCCTTGGTGAACAGGAACAGGGCCATGTCCGGCCGGCCCCATGGCCCATAGACCGTGAAGAAACGCAGGCCGGTGGTGGGAATGGCGAAGAGATGGCTGTAGGTGTGGGCCATCAGCTCATTAGCCTTTTTCGAGGCCGCGTACAGCGATACCGGATGGTCGACGTTGTCATGCACGGAAAAGGGCATGCGGGTGTTGGCCCCGTAAACCGAACTCGACGAGGCATAGACCAGATGCTTGACGCCGGTGTGGCGGCAGCCCTCGAGCAGGTTGACAAAGCCTACCAGGTTGGTGTCGACGTAGCTGTGAGGGTTGATGAGCGAATAGCGCACCCCGGCCTGGGCGGCCAGATTGACCACCGCGTCGAACCGTTCCTCGGCAAAGAGGGCTGCGGTCCGCTCCCGGTCGGCCATGTCGAAATGGGCATGGCGAAAGGAAGCAAAGGTCTGCAGTCGGGCCAGCCGATCCCGTTTCAGCTGCGGATCGTAGTAGTCGTTGAGGTTGTCAAGCCCGACCACCGTCCTGCCCTCGGCAAGCAATCGCTGACACAACCCATGGCCAATAAAGCCGGCCGCCCCGGTCACCAGTATGTTCTGCAATCCTTTCAAGTCACTTCTCCAGGTTAAAAGAAATCCGGACTGCCGCCCGGCGCGTCAATCGTCAAAATTGCCCTGCGGCCCCTTGTCGGTGGCCATGGCGGCGGCGCGTTCGCGAATCCTGACTGCGGTCCATTCTTCCGGCGATTCGATCCGACCGGTCTTGGGCCCCAGGTCGAATGAACCGGCCTCAAGAATCGCCTCGACCCCGAAACGGGCGGTGTCGGCGGCGTTGAACACCTCGACAAGCATGGTGAAGATGAAGTCCTCGACCCGGCGGGCCATGCGCTCGCGCACCATTCTGGGCTGACCCATGATTTTATTTTCAAAGGGCAGATTGAGGCTCTTGTAATCACCTTTTTTCCAGCCCTTGGCTTGGGCGTACTCGCGCATTGCCTGCCACAGGTCCTCGGTGACACCCTCGCCCGGGACCTTGATGAAGTCGCCGTTGGCATCGAGTTCGGCATTGCCGTAGTCATTGACCGCCAGACCCCAGGAGACCATCTGCAGAGCCGTGGCCACATTGGCCTTGGTGGTGTACGTCTGGGAGGCAATGGCCCGCAACCGGTCTGAGTTGTTGCCCGAGGTGCCGTGCTGGGCGCCGGAAACAGCGTAGCCGGCCAGGGCCTTGTGAATCTCGGCGGTCAGCTCAACCTGGATGCCCTGGGCCGAGGCCTCGATGCCATGGGTGGTGCCGTTGTTCAGCGCGATCCAGTCGGGGAAGACGTCGTGGGCGTTCAGCCCCTGGATGATGAATAGGGCCTCCTCCCGGGTGGAGAGGCCGAGCTTGCCCTTGATCTCGCCGACTTCGGTCTCCAGCCCGGCCCAGGAGGGCACGCAACGGGCCAGCTCGATGCTGGCCAGCAGGTTGTCGTCATCAGGCATATGGGAGGCGTCGATGGCGATCGAGGTGATGCCGGCCTCGAAGATGGTCGGGATCTCGATCGCGGCCACGGGCACATCCGCGGCCTTTTTGATGCCGTAATGATCGGCGTGGATGGCCACCGGCACGGTGATGCCCAGTTCGTTGCAGAGCGCGTCCACCTGCCGGGCCATGTTCCAGTAGTTGGTGGCGCAGTAGGCGCT
>CAZFPV010000175.1:0-4978 GCA_964521155.1 uncultured Desulfobulbus sp.
TATTCGGCAGTTGAACAACTCTCTAAATTTCAATATTTCGCGTCAGCGTAGGCCAGCCACCCGCCGGCGCCGATCAGTTGCTTGTCAAAGAGGTTGAGGCTGAAGGCACAGGTTACGGTCTCGCCGCTGCCGGCAGCAGTCAGCACCTCTCCTTCCAGATCGACTGACACTTCGACCGTGCCCTTTCCCTTGAGGGCAAACATCCGATCCAGGTCGGACTTTCCCAGTTCCACGGCCAGGATGCCGCAGTTGAACATGTTCTGGCGGAAGATGCGGGCAAAGCTCTCGCCGATGACCACATTGATGTCGTTGACCTCCAGCGCCCAGACCGCATGCTCGCGGGAGGAGCCGCAGCCGAAGTTGGAGCGGGTGATCAGCACCCGGGCCGCCTGCATCTCGGGCGAGTTCGGGTTGAACTGCTGCCCTTCCAGGTGCAGGTCTTCGAGCAGGTGCGGCGCAAGCGCTTTCTTGGTGATCTCGGTCAGGTATTTAGCCGGGATGATTTCGTCAGTGTTGATGTCGTTTCGGTCGATGAAGGCCGCAGGGCCGCCAAACTGTTTCATATCGTATCCTTGTTCGGTGAAAGTCAGTATCAGTCCAGAAAACGGCGGGGGTCGGTGATCGCGCCGGTGACGGCGGCGGCGGCGGCGCTGGCCGGGCTCATCAGATGCACCATGCCGCCCTTGCCCATGCGACCGTTGAAGTTGCGATTGGTGGTCGAAGCGCAAACCTCGCCGTCGGCGAGCACGCCGCTGCTCATGCCGAGGCAGGCGCCACAGGTCGGGTTCATGACGCAGAAACCGCAGTCCATGAAGATCTTGAGCAACCCTTCGTCCAGTGCCTGGGAATAGATGGCCGGAGTGGCCGGCACGAGGATGCCGCGCACCGACTGGGCAATGGTCTTGCCTTTGAGGATGGCAGCGGCCTCACGGATGTCCTCGATGCGGCCGTTGGTGCAGGAGCCGATGTAGACCTGATCGACCCTGGTCCCTTCCATATCGGTGATGTCCTTGACGTTGTCCGGTTTGTAGCCAAAGGTGGTCTGGGGCGCGAGCGCGCTCACGTCAAAGGCGAGGACGCGCTCGTAGTGGGCGTCGGCGTCGGAGCGCCAGCGGGCAAAGGATTCGGCCGCCGCCTCAAGGCTGGCGTACTCGTCCTTGATGAACGGCCAGAGATACTTGGCCGTGACCAGGTCTGGCTGGCAGACGCCGGAGGTGGCCCCGGCCTCGACCGCCATGTTGCACAGCGTCATCCGCGAGGCCATGTTCATGGCGTCGATCACCGGGCCGACAAACTCGATCACCATGTCGGTGCCGCCGTTCACGGTTAACTGCTTGATAATATTGAGGATAATGTCTTTGGCGACCACGCCTCTAGGCAGGGCGCCGGTGACCTCGACCTTGAGCGACTTGGGCGCTCGGAAGGCGCAAACGCCTTTATATATGGCCACTTCCAGATCGGTGGTGCCGACGCCGGCGGCAAAGGCGCCGAAGGCCCCGTGGGTGCAGGTGTGAGAATCGCCCATGATGACGGTGTTGCCCGGGCGGATGAAGCCCTTCTCCGGAAAGAGCGCGTGGCAGACGCCGTTGCGGCCGATGTCGAAAAAGTCCTTGATGTGGTGCCGCCGGGCCCACTCACGCATGATCTTGGCCTGGGCTGCGGTCTTGGAATCCTTGGGCGGGGTGACATGGTCAATCACCGCCTTGATCCGGCTGGGGTCGCAGACCCGGTCCATGCCCTTTTCCACCAGATCCATGATGGCAATCGGGGTGGTGATCTCGTGGCACATGATGACGTCGATATCGAGCACCATATTGCCCGGCGTGGGGGTATCGCGCAGGTGGGCGGCGAAGATTTTTTCAGTGATGGTCTGTCCCATTGCGTTGCTCCAGAGTGGTTGAAACAGGAAAAGAAATGCCCAGCCAAGACGATGCCGGCCGGTTGCGAAAGGTGAAGAAATTGAATTCATTACACCCGAGGCACGGGTTCGTCAATTTTTTCCTTGCCGGACCCAATCCGCGGCCCTTGGCCATATCGCCTGTACAATGTCGGATTGATTGCGTATACTGATTCCCGACCGGCTCCAGCCCCTGCCCCATAGAGGCGCGGAGTTCCCTCGAATCTGCACCGGATACAGTATCGATGAACCCCTTCGCACTTGTCTGTTCCGCGGCCCTCGCCGGCCTGCTCATCCTCCCACTCCCCTCAAGCGGCTATGCCGCCCATGGGGTCAGCATCGACGGAAATTTGAAGTACCCAAAGGATTTCAAACAGTTCGACTATGTCGATCAAGCGGCCCGCCGGGGCGGCAGCCTGAACCTGCACGACCTGGGCAGCTTTGACAAGATGAACCCCTTCACCCTCAAGGGCAACGCGCCCTCGGGCCTGTCGAACTACGTCTTCGAGACCCTGGCTGTGCCCAGCCTGGACGAACCCTTTGCCGAGTACGGCCTGATCGCCGAAGACATCGAGTTGGCCGCGGATCGCAAGTCCGTGACCTTTACCCTCAATGCCAGGGCGCGGTTCTCCGACGGCTCGCCGGTGACGGTCGAGGACGTCAAGTTCTCCCTGGAGACACTCAAGAGCGAGCAGGCCCATCCCTTCTACCAGATGTACTTTCGTGACATCGAGGGGGCGGAGATTCTGGACAAGCAGCAAATCCGGTTCAACTTCGCTAGGCCCAACCGGGAACTGCATATGGTCGCTGGCCAATTGCCGGTGCTGAGCAAGCAATTTTTCGGCAAGCACCCCTTCAATCCGGAGAGCGGCGGCGAAGCCATGGCTGTGCCCATCGGCTCCGGACCGTACCTGGTCGCCGAAGTGGTTCCGGGCAAGACCATCACCTACAAAAGAAATCCCGCCTACTGGGCGGACGGGCATCCGACCCGGAGGCATCTGTTCAACTTCGACACCATCACCATCAAAAGCTTCAAGGATCCGGTGGTGAGCCTGGAGGCCTTCAAGGCGGGTGAGTTCGATTTCATGTTGGTGCACATCGCCAAGCAGTGGGAGCGGGATCTGACCGGCCGGCGCTTCGACTCGGGCGAACTGGTGAAGAAAACCTTTCCCCACCACAACAACGCCGGCATGCAGGGATTTGTCTTCAATACCCGCAAACCGCTGTTCAAGGATCGGTTGGTGCGGCGGGCGCTGGGCCTGGCTTTTGATTTCGAGTGGACCAACAAAACCCTGTTTTTTTCCCAATACACGCGCAGCACCTCGTTTTTCTCAAACTCCAACTATGCGGCCAAGGGACTGCCTGAAGCCGCCGAACTGAAGCTGCTTGCCCCCCTGCGCGACCAGTTGCCCGCCGAGGTCTTCACCCAGCCGCCCGCACCGCCTGTAACCGAGCCTCCCGGCAGCTTGCGGGCCAACATGCAGGAGGCGAAAACCCTGCTGGAACAGGCGGGCTGGACCATCAAGAATGGATCTCTCGTCAATGGTCAGGGCGAGCCGTTCCGCTTCGACATCCTTCTGGCCGACACCGCCTTCCAGCGGGTCATCGCGCCCTATGTCGCCAATCTGAACAAACTCGGCATCACAGTCGAATACCGGACCATCGACCCGGCCCTCTACGCGGACCGAATTCGCACCTTTGATTTCGACATGGTAGTCAGCAGCTTCGGCCAGTCGCAATCCCCAGGCAACGAACAACGCGACTACTGGACCTCGGCGGCGGCCGAGCGCAAGGGCTCGCGGAACCTGGCTGGCATCGCCAGCCCGGCCGTCGATGCCCTGGTGGATGCCATCATTTACGCCCAGACCCAGGAAGAACTGACCACGGCCTGCCGCGCGCTGGACAGGGTGCTATGGCATGGTTATTATCTGGTGCCAAACTGGTATCTGGCCAACCACCGACTAGCCTATTCGGCCCGGCTGCGCCACCCGCAAGCCCCACCCCTGTATTACAACCACGAGCAGTGGCTCGATGCCTGGTGGTTCGCGGAAAAATAACCGGCGCCAATTGAGCCACGACGAACTCTCCGAAGCAACTCCAGGACAACCCCTTTACGTGAACGAGATATTCTCCCCCACGCCAGCCGCATGAGCGAGACGACGGAAAAGAGCAGCAAGGACCAACAGTGGATCTACCTCACCGGCAGGGAGATCTACCAGTTCTACAGCAAGATCAAGGGCCGCCTCCAGGGGATTCATGTCTATGCCCTGGTAGGCAAGAGCGGCACAGGCAAGAGTTTCCGCGCCAAACTGCTGGCCGAAAAGCTCGGGGTGCCGTTCCTCATTGATGACGGTCTGCTCATCCACGAATCCACCATTCTCGCCGGCAAATCGGCCAAGCAGGAAAAAAACTACATCAGCGCCATCAAGACCGCCCTTTTTACCGACCCCGAGCACCGCGAGAGCGTGGTGCGGATGATCCAGGAAAAGAAAATCAAGAAGATCTTGTTGCTCGGCACCTCTGAGAAAATGGTCACCCGGCTGGCAGAGGCACTCGAATTGCCTCCCATCAGCCAGATCATCAAGATCGAGGAAATCGCCAGCCAGAAGGACATCGAAAACGCCATCAAGTCGCGCTTCGAGGAGGGCAAGCACGTCATCCCGGTGCCGGCCATCGAGATCAAGCGAGACTACGCGCAGATCCTGTCCGACTCGATCCGCATCTTCTTCAAGGGCGGTACGGACAAGGACGGGGTCAAACGGTCGCGGTTTTTCGAAAAATCGGTGGTTCAGCCGGATTTCCATGACCAGGGCGCGGGCGGCGCCGTCACCATCTCCGAGGCGGCGCTGACCCAGATGATCCTCCACTGCATCGATGAGTACGATATCGAAGTGATGGTGCGGAAAATCAAGGTGAAACTGGGCCGCAACGGGTACGGCATCGAACTGTTCGTGGATGTGCCCTATGGTCGCTCCCTGAGCGGGGAACTGCATGAGTTGCGAACCTATATCCGCAACAACATCCAGAAATACACCGGCATCATTATTGAGCACATGGAAATTTCCATCGACAACATCTCGC
>CAZFPV010000176.1:0-4956 GCA_964521155.1 uncultured Desulfobulbus sp.
AGGGAGGGGAAAGTCAGCCATGAGCACAAGCGCTGCAGGGTATGAAAAATTGCCGGGCCGTTTGCGGAAATATCTGGTACCAGAGGAAGGCTGCGGCAGGCATCGTGGGAGTTTCGCCGCTGCATGAGCTGCATTCGGACAGGGAAGCCAGACAGAAATAGGGGCGGGGAAAACGGGAACAATGGGTTTGGAACATGTACGCAGCCTGGTGCTGGCCGGATTGAGCGGCGGCTCGGGCAAATCGGTGGTGTCTGTGGGACTGATCGCCGCCCTGGGCAGGCGGGGCAGGGGCGTCGTACCTTTCAAGAAAGGACCGGACTACATTGACGCTGGCTGGATGAGCAAGGCCGCCGGCCGACCTTGCTACAACCTCGATCCCTATCTCATGACGCCGGAGACCATTGTCGACACCTTTGCGCGCCACATCGCGGGCAGCGCCTTTGCCGTGGTCGAGGGCAACCGGGGCCTGTACGACGGCGTCAACGCCGCCGGCGAGTATTCCACCGCCGAGTTGGCCCTGCTGCTCGACCTGCCGGTGCTGCTGGTGGTCAACTGCTCCAAGACCACCCGTACCGTAGCGGCCTTGGTCCTGGGATGCCAGGCCTTTGATCCCCGGGTGCGGTTTGCCGGCGTCATCCTCAACCAGATCGCCAACAACCGCCACGAAACCATCATCCGCCAGGCGATCGAGCAGTACACCGATATGGGAGTGCTGGGCGTTATGCCCCGGCTGCGGCAGGACATCTTCCCCATGCGTCATCTTGGGGTGACGCCGCACCAGGAGTATGAGGCTGCCGACGAGGCCGTGGCCAGGCTGGCCGACCTGGCCGAAACCCACTTCGATCTCGATGCCATTGTCAGCGTCATGCAGCCGGTCCTGCCGGTTCCGCAGGGCCGGCAATCGACAACCGGGCAGCACCGGCCGGTCATTGTGGGCGTGCTCCGGGATGCCGCCTTCCAGTTCTATTACGAGGAAAACCTGGAGGCGCTTCGTGCCGGCGGGGCCCACTTGGTGATGATCGACGCCCTCAAGGCCGACCAGCTGCCCGCCGATTTGGACGCGCTTTACATCGGCGGCGGCTTTCCCGAGACCAGCGCCCGCGAACTGGCCGACAACGAAGGCTTCCGCCAGTCGGTGCGGGAGCGGATCGAGGCCGGCCTGCCGGTCTACGCCGAGTGCGGCGGCCTGATCTTTCTCGGCCGATCGATCATCCTCGGCGACTGGGAGTACCCGCTGGCCGGGGTCTTTCCCGTGACCTTCGCCCTGTCGGCCAAACCGCAGGCGCACGGCTATTCCACCTTCACGGTCGAGCGGGCCAACAGCTTCTATCCGGTGGGGACCGTGGTCCGGGGACATGAGTTCCGCTACTCGACCGTGGCCCGCTGGGAGGGCGATACCGGGGCGCTCGCGCTGCGCATGGAACGCGGCACCGGTTTTGTCGACGGCCGCGACGGCCTGATCAGGAACAACACCCTGGCCCTCTACACCCATGTGCTTGCCTCGGGCACGCCGCAATGGGCGGAGGGTATTCTCGCTGCTGCCCGCGCCCAATGCCGCCGCAATCAGGCAACGGTCTCGCCTTAAGGCGCTTGGCCGTTCAAGGGTGAACGTACTGCCGCCAAGACCTGTTTGATCGGGAAAAAAGGGTTGTCTCACAAAGAATGCGGCCTCTTTTTTGACAACCGTCCTCCAGATGGTATAATGCGGTAGTTCGCACCCTTTCTCTGCCCCAGCCAACGGAAAACGTGAAACGATCGATCATTCCTGCCATGGTTATGCTCGCCGGCCCCGGAAAGGCCTTTGCCGCTTCGGGTGTCGCCCTTTTTCCAGGAGCGGATATTGTCTTTTTGGCCAGTACCCTTGCCAGCACTCTGACGGCGTGGTGGTTCTGGCGCAGGCTGGGAAAAACCGGGCAGGATGTGGCCAACGAGCGCCCCCCGAACGAACAATCGTCCGACCCGGCCGTGCAGATCCTGGATCGCGCGCCGCTGGTTTTTCTCCTCCTTGATGACAATCTTTGCGTTGTTCGCGCCAACCTGGCCGCCTGCCAGTCCATGGAGGAGCACCAGCCTCTGGTTGGTCGACGCCTCTCCGAACTGCAGCCGGATCTGCTCGATCACCCGGTGGTGCAGGCCGCGCAGAAACAGAACCAGTCGTCGCCGTCCGAGGACCATATTCCCTGCGCACCCTGCTGCCCGGGCAACGAGGCCCTGATCCTGGTCGATGGCCCTGGTGGCCAACAATATATTGCCTGGTTCAGGAAACCCCTGGCCTGCGCCGCCCATCAAAAGCGCATGGAAGAGCAGATCCGGGCGGAATCGGGTCTGGCAGCCAAGGCCGCGGAATCGGCCAGCCGGATGCAGAGCGAGTTCATCGCCAACATCAATCACGAGGTGCGGACGCCGATGAACGCCATCATCGGCTACACCGAGATGCTGGCCAGCACACCCGACCTGGGGCAGCGGGAACAGCGCTTCGTCACCATCATCCATCGCAGCAGCCTGGCTCTGGTCGCCATCTTCAATGACATCATGGAACTGTCGAAGATCGATTCCGGCCGCATCCAGATCATGCTCAGTTCGATCCGCCTCCAGTCCCTGATCGACGAGGTCCAGGAGCTGTTCAAGGAAACGGCCCTGGAGAAGGAACTGCGCTTCGACTGCCATGTGGCCCAGCATCTGCCGCCAATGTTCCTCCTTGACAGCCTTCGCTTGAAACAGGTGCTGCACAACCTCATCAGCAATGCCTTGAAATTCACCAGTAGGGGATTTGTCGAACTCCGCGTCGAGGGAAGTCCCACCGTGGGCGCCTCCGGCGTGTATGATCTGCGCTTCATCGTCGCGGACAGCGGCACCGGTATTCCGGAGGGCGATCAGCAGCGGATTTTCGAACTGTTCGGCCGACACGAAAGTCTCCAGTCAAGCAAGTACAGCGGCATCGGCCTGGGACTGACCCTGTGCAGCCGGCTGGTGGTGATGATGAACGGCTCCATCGACCTGCAGAGCAAGGTCGGCGAAGGGGCGCGATTCACGGTCAATCTCCGGGGGGTGCGGGTGGCTGATCATGCCGAAGAGGAGTCGCCCCCTGCCGACAACCCGCTGCACGATGGCCATGCCGCCACCATCCTGGTGGTTGACGATGTGGACCTGATCAAGGAAGTGTTCATCGATTACTTCCATGAAACCGCTGTCCAGGTTCTGACCGCCAACAATGGCAAAGAGGCTCTCCTTGTCGCCACGGCGGTTCGGCCGCGACTGATCTTCATGGATCTCAACCTGGAAGGCGACATGGACGGTCGCATGGTCACCGAGCGCCTGCGCCAGCAACCCGAGACTGCCGACATTCCGGTGCTGGTCATGACCGGCGAGGCGCTTGAAGAAAGCGATTACCGGCCACTGTTTGACGGGGCGCTGAAAAAGCCGTTCCGGCTGAATGAGTTGAAGCAGGTGATAAGCCAATACCTGCGGACAGAGTCGGTCGGGACGGCGGCTGCCGTCATCCCCGCGACCGCAGGCGATCACCTCGCGCCCCACGTCTTGCAGCCGGTCTGGTCCAAGGAGTTGGAAACCCTGCGGCGTCAGGCATACCGCTCGGGCAGCCTCTCCGCAGCGGTGGAACTGGCGGAAGCCATGAAACGGCAGGGGCAGACAGGGGGCCATCCGCAACTGGTGGAACTGGGCGTGGAACTGCTGCACTATGCCACCGAACCGGACATCTTGGGCGTGGACCGGTGTTTGGCCAAACTCCCCCAGGATCAATCCGCCGGGAACACGCCATGAACGGACGACCGCCGCTTGTCTTCATTGTCGATGACGTCCCGGAGAACATCCAGATCGCCATGTCCCATCTGCGGGAACTGAACTGCGATTTTGCCTACGCCACTTCGGGCGAGCAGGCCCTGGAGCGGATCACCGCCTCCGCACCGCAGCTGATTCTGATGGATGTGATGATGCCGCCCGGCATCAACGGCTTCAAGACTGTCGAACTGCTGCACCAGAATCAGGCAACCAGCTCGATTCCGGTGATCTTTCTCACTGCCCGGGCCGAGTCCGAGGATGTGGCCCGGGGATTCAGCCTGGGCGGGGTCGATTACATCACCAAGCCGTTCAAAGGGGTCGAGTTGCGTTCCCGGGTCCGCAACCATCTGGAGTTGCACGCCTATCGAACCAGTCTGGAGCGACTGGTGGACGAGCGCACCCGCGAGACCGAACTGCTGAAAGACGTCATCATCGAGGCCATGGGCGAGATGGCAGAGTATCGCGACCCGGAAACCGGCAGCCATATCCATCGCACCCGCGAGTATGTGGCTCTCTTGGCCGAGACCCTGGTCGAAAACGGCCACCACCGCGACCGGCTGACCCCGGACTACATTGTCCTGCTGCGCAAATCCGCACCGCTGCACGATATCGGCAAGGTGGCGATCCGCGATTCGATCCTGCTCAAACCGGGCAAGCTCACGGAAGAAGAGTTCGAGGAGATGAAAGGTCACACCCTGTACGGCGAGGAGGTCATCGCCAACCTCGAGCAGATGGCCGGCCACCCGACCTCCTTTCTCAGCTGCGCCAAGGAGATCGCCGGCAGTCATCACGAAAAGTACGACGGCAGCGGCTACCCCCGGGGGATAACTGGCGAGGACATCCCCCTGGCCGGCCGGATCATGGCCATAGCCGATGTCTATGACGCCCTCATCTCCAAGCGGGTGTACAAGGAGGCCATGAGCCACCAATCGGCCATGGAGATCATGATCCGGGGTAAAGGCAGTCATTTTGACCCGGTCATGCTCGAGGCCTTTCTTCAGGTGGAACCGATCTTCAACCAGATCGCCGCCAGAAACATCGACTGATTGCGCAGCCTCTCCCCGGCCAGCGCCTGGCCGAGCCAACATGGCCGTGGACGTCCGCCGTGCCGTCGCTGCCCGCCCTGCCCATATCCTTTGCCTCACAGGAGGTTCCAGC
>CAZFPV010000177.1:0-4940 GCA_964521155.1 uncultured Desulfobulbus sp.
GGGCATGATGGCCCTGCTGACCATATTTTTCTTCCACACCGGGCCGTGGCGAAACGGCAGCAGCTGGTTTGATCGGGGCGCGGTTAACGCCGAGGCCATTCTCGATCAGGGTCAGTGGTGGCGGCTGATCACTGCCCTGACCCTGCACGCCGACCTGGTGCACCTGGCCGGCAACTGCCTCATCGGCGGGTTGGTGATCCATCTCCTCTGCAAGGTGCTTGGCTATGGCAGCGGCTGGCTGCTGCTGCTGCTTGCCGGCGCGGGCGGCAACCTACTCAACGTTATTCTGCGCCAGGGACCGCACTTCTCGGTCGGACTGTCTACCTCGGTGTTTGCCGCAATCGGGATACTGACCGGACTGCAGATTGTCCGTTTCCGCACTCGGTCGCTTCGGGAATGTCTGCTGCCACTGGGCGCTGGTGCTGGCCTGCTCGCCTTTCTCGGCAGCGAGGGGGTGCGCACCGACCTGGGCGCCCATCTCTTCGGTTTTCTCGTCGGCATCGGCCTGGGCGCGATCGTCAGCCTTGCCGGCATGGCGGAAAAAACCGTCAGGCCCGCCCGCCAGCTGCTCCTCCTTGCTTTGACCTTGACGACGGTGCTCCTGTGCTGGCTGGTCGCCTTACGCTGAATGGATGTGTGAAGAGGTGGAGGGAACCGGCCGTCTCACCGCTCCGATGGCACTGACGACGAGATCACCGGGGGTGTCGCGCGCCGACCGTCCGAACCGGCGGCGGGAAGCGACGCCAGCACCATCAGCGCCACCCCGCCGGCGATGACCGCCAGATTGGCGGCCATGGAGAGGCCGTGCAGTTTTCTGAACCGGACGCGCAGGGGATGATCCGGCGGCGTGGTTTCAAAGGAGCGGATCTCCTGTTTCAAGGCTGCTGCGCGCGGTTCGACAACAAAGGCCTGGCCGGCGGTAAGCGCCAGCATCAGGCCTATGATCAGACAGGAGGCCAGGGCGAACCGGCCCCGGAGGGCAATCCGGCACAGCAGCGCCACCGCGCCGCAGGCAAGCCCCCAGCAGAAGTAGCCGGGAAAGAGCACGCCGACAATGTTCCCGGCCAGGTCGCGGGAATACGAGGCAAAAAGCGCCGGGGTCAGGAGAAAGGTGAACAGCGCCGTCCCTCCCAGCCAGCAGCCAATGGCCAGATTGTAGCAGGCGGTCAGGAGGTGCATCATGGAGGTGCTCCTAGGTTGGCAATGGTGGCCAGCGTCGCCGCGGGCAAGGGAACCGGGCCGGCGCCGGATGTGCGGCATCGTTCTCGGAACGGGCATCATCAGCCGGGCGCCTTCGACTCAGGCGCCGCCAAGGTAGGCATTGCGTACCTCGGGGTTGCCCAGCAGGGCCTTGGCCTCGCCCTCGAGGATGATCCGGCCGACCTCGAGGACGTAGCCCCGGTGGGCCAGTTTGAGCGCGGCCTTGGCGTTTTGTTCCACCAATACCACGGTGACGCCGGTGGCGTTGATCTGCTTGATGGTCTCGAAGATGGTCTTGACCAGGAGCGGCGCCAGCCCCAGGCTGGGCTCGTCGAGCAGCAGCACCTTGGGGTCGCTCATCAGGGCGCGGCCAATGGCCAGCATCTGCTGCTCCCCGCCGCTGAGCGTGCCGGCCAACTGCTGCCGCCGTTCGGCCAGACGGGGAAAGAGCTGGTAGATCCAGTCGCGGGTGCGCGCGATCTTGGCCTGGTCGCTGATTGTGAATGCGCCGAGGTTGACGTTCTCCTCCACGGTCAGAGTGCCGAAGACCCGCCGCCCCTCGGGTGACTGGCTGATCCGGGCCTGCACCACCTGATGGGCCTGCATCTTGTGCAGGGCCTTGCCTTCGAAGAGGATCTCACCCCGTGACGGTCTCACCAGACCGCTGATGCTGAGCAGCGTGGTCGATTTCCCGGCCCCGTTGGCCCCGAGAATGGTGACGATCTCGCCTTCGCCCACGGTCAGGTTGATCCCGTGGAGCACCTCGACATTGCCGTACCGCACATGCAGATCGTTGATTACCAGCAGCATCAGTCCTCGTCGTCGCTGTCCGCGCCAAGGTAGGCCTCGATCACTCGAGGGTTCTGTTGAATTTCTTCCGGAGTTCCTTCAGCGATCTTGCTGCCGTACTCGATCACCACCAACTGGCTGCAGGCCTTCATCACCAGTTTCATGTCGTGCTCGATGAGCAGGATGGTCAGGCTGCGTTCGCGCATCTTGCCGATGAGTTGAATCAGGGCCTGGGTCTCTTGCTCGTTCATGCCGCCGGCCGGTTCGTCCAGAATGAGCAGTTTCGGCTGGGTGGCAAGCGCGCGTGCAATCTCCAGCAAGCGCTGGTTGCCGTAGGAAAGGTTTTTGGCCAGATTGCCGGCATCGTTCTCCAGGCCGACAAAGGCGAGTTCGGCCAGCGACTGGCGCAGCGCGGTTGCTTCTTCCTGACGCTGAAACGGGGTGTGCAGCAGCGACCCCAGCATGCCGGCCCGCATCCGGCAATGGCAGCCGGCGAGCACGTTCTCCAGCACCGACATGTTCTGGAACAGGCGGATGGTCTGGAAGGTGCGGGCAATGCCCATGCTAACGATGCGGTGGGTGGGCAGGCCGCCAATGGACTGGCCCTGGAAATGGACCTGGCCCTCATCCGGCCGGTAGTTGCCGGTGATCAGGTTGAAGACCGTGGTCTTGCCTGCGCCGTTGGGGCCGATCAGGCCAACCACGCTGCCCGGCTCGACGTCAAACGAGACCCGGTTGACCGCGGTCAGACCGCCGAAACGCTTGGTGATGTGATCGAGGCTGAGGATAGTCACTGCGTCTCCCGTACGGTATCCAAGGAGTAAACACGCGGCCGAGGCGGCAGCAGCCCCTGGGTGCGGTAGATCATCATAAACATCATGGCTACGCCGTACACAAGCATGCGGGCGCTGGCGAGATCGCGAAAGACCTCGGGCAGGCCGACAACCAGGAAGGCGCCGAGGATGACCCCGGTAATGTTGCCCGCGCCGCCGAGGATGACGATCATGAACAGCACCACCGATTCCCAGAAGCTAAACGATTCCGGAGAGATGATCGTCATTTTCGAGGCGAAGATGGTGCCCGCCATGCCGGCCCAGCCTGCGCCAAGGACAAAGGCCGCGAGTTTGTAATGGGCGGTGTTGATGCCGCTGCCCTCGGCCGCGACCGCATCCTCGCGCAGGTACTTGAGGGCGCGGCCAAAGCGGGAATTCTCCAGCAGCGAGAAGAGGAACACGGTCAGGGCCACGAACAGCCAGATAAAGTAAAAGAAGTGCTGCGGCTGGCGGAGCTTGAAGCCGAACAGATCCGGCCTGGCAATGCCGAAAATGCCATTGGCGCCGCCGGTAATGCCAAAAACGTTGTTGATCAGAGCAATGCGGACAATCTCCACCATGCCGATGGTGACGATCAGCAGGTAGTCGCCGCGCAGGTGGATGATCGGCCGGGCCACCACCAGGGCGAACAGGGCCGCAGCCAGACCGCTTATGGGCATGATCCAGAGCACGGGGATGCCGTAGCGGGTGTTAATGATGGCCGTGGTGTAGGCGCCGATGGCGTAGAAGGCCGCATGCCCCATGTGGAACATGCCGGCATGGCCAAGGATGATGTTCAGGCTCAGGCCGAGGATCACGTACAAGCCGACGCTGTTGAGCACGTCCAGCCAGTACCGGTCGAGCACCAGCGGCGCGGCCAGGAGGACGGCGAACAGGACGGCGTAGACAATGCGTTCCGAGTGCTTCATATCTTATCCGCCACCCGCTCGCCGAGCAGTCCGGTGGGCCGGACGATGAGGATGATAATCAGGACGAAGAAGGCAATGGCGTCCTTCCAGGCAATGGAGATGTAGGCCGCGCCCAGCGCCTCGATCACGCCGAGCAGCAGGCCGCCGACCATGGCCCCGGGAATGTTGCCGATCCCGCCCAGGATGGCGGCGGTGAAAGCCTTGAGTCCGTAGATCCAGCCCATGGTGAAGTTGATCTGGCCGTAGTAGATGCCGACCATCATCCCGGCCGCGCCGCCCAGGGCCGGGCCGATGCAGAAGACCAGCATGATCACCCGGTTGACGTCGATGCCCATCAGCCGGGCCGCCCCCTGATCAATGGCCGCGGCGCGGATGGCGGCGCCGATTTTCGTCTTCTGGACAAAGAGATAGAGCGCGACCATCATCACCACCGAGGCCACCAGAATGAGGATGCGCATCAGCGGCACGGGCATGCCGAAGATGTAGACCGGTATCTTCGGCAGCAGATCCTGGGGATACACATAGAACTTGGCCCCGTAGATCAGCATGATCGCGTTCTGGAAAAAAATCGAGGCGCCCAGCGCCGAGACAACCGCCGACAGGCGGGGCGATTCCCGCAGCGGCCGGTAGGCGATCCGTTCCAGCAGCATGCCAATGATGCCGACCAGGCCCATGACCATCAGGGCAAGGAGGCCGACACCAAGAAAGCCGCCGACATGATCGGTCAGGGCAAGCGAGGTGAGCAGGGTCAGGCCGAGATAGGCGCCGATGGTAAACAGGTCGCCGTGGGCGAAGTTGATCAGCTTCAGCACCCCGTAGACCATGGTGTAACCCAGTGCGATCAGGGCGTAAATGCCGCCCACAGCCAGGCCATTGGTCAATTGCTGGAAAAATTGTTCCATCGCGACTCCAGGTGGCCGCAAGGACCGGCATGGTCCTTGCGGCAGGTGGAATTTCGCCGTCAGGGCTGGAGAACGAAGTTGCCCTGCGCGTCTACCTTATACACCCGATACACCTCGCCAATGCGGTCACCCTTGTCGTTGAAGGAGAGCTTGCCGGTCAGACCGGGGAAATCCTTGAGGGTGGTCTTCAGGTAGGCTGAAACCTTGGCCGGCTCTGCCGACCCGGCGCCTTTGATCGCAGCGGTCACGACCCGGAATCCGTCGCCGGCCAGCACCGGATAGATGGACTTGGGCGCGGTGGAGAATTT
>CAZFPV010000178.1:0-3854 GCA_964521155.1 uncultured Desulfobulbus sp.
GACCGCCCCAGGCCCGACAGTCTTTCCCTGCAGGCAACCGTCAGGGATACCCTTGCAGAGATCGCCCTGCATTGTCAGACCTCTGTTGCCCACGCAAGGAAACCGCCTGTCATAGCCATCGACCATGTCGAGGAGCAAGAGCAGGCAGCACTGCGCGACTTGCTCCTGCGGCGCGTGGAGTCCCGCGATCGGGAGGATGCTTTTCGCCTCCTCCTGGTTGGCGTCGAGCCTCTTGCTCTCTGCCGTTCCATTGCCTCGGAACACCTTGCCGACGAAGTATTGGTCGAGGTTGCTTTGCAGCCGATCGGGAGTACAGATGCAAAAGCGCTCATTCATCACCGTTTGCATCGAGCGGGTTATCAGGGGCCGCCGCTGTTCACAGCCGATGCCGAGGAACGGATTCATGTGCTTTCCGGCGGTTTTCCTGGCGACATCCTGCAACTTGCCGACAGCGGGCTCTATTTCGCTGCCCATCAAGGCCTGGCGGCGGTCACAGCCCCTTACATCGACAAAGCGGCCAGCTATGTGCTGGTCGACACGCCTCGCGCCGAACCGGCGCCAACGGCAGCCGAAACTGAACACTTACCTTCTCGGCAGCCCTCTCTCCTTGCCGCCCGAGGGCTGGCCCTCTTCTTCCTCATTCTGTTCGGTACCGGCGCCGCCTGGATACTGTTCAGAGGGCTCCCAAACGAAACCAGCAGTCCGGCCATAGAGACATCTCGGCCTCCACCGTCGCTGGCAAAGGCAGATGAAGTGGAGGGAGATCGTCCCGAGGCCGCACCCTTGACCGCGAACCATTCGCCGGTTTTTCCTCCTCTCCCGGCGGAACAGCCCACCCAGGCACATGCAGAGCCCGAGAACGATATTGCCGGACTTATCGCCAAAAAATCAAGCGACCTCTCCCGCTATCTGGTTGATGGGCAGGTCTCCGAACAACCCCAGCAGTCCTCCCGGGACCGATCGGCCGCCCCCCCGGGCGAAGAAGCATCGAAGCCGGTGGCTTCTGCCGTCAAAGGTGAAAAGAAAGGCTTCAAGCCAACGGACCTGGAACAGGCCATAATCGCCGGAGATCGAGGCGAGGTGCAACGTCTCCTGCGAACCGGGGTTCCTCTGGATAAGACCAACGCGATTGGCGACACGGCCCTGATGAAAGCGGTCTGGCTCGGCCGGGGGGATATGGTGGATGACCTGCTGCCCTTTGCTCCGCCTGTCAATCAGCGCAACAAGGATGGGTGCACGGCGCTCTATTTTGCCGCCGTCAAGGGTCAGACCGCCATTGCCGCGGCCCTGCTCGCCCACGGCGCCCGGGTCGATCAGGCCGACCTGGACGGTCGCACTCCCCTGATGGCGGCTACCTGGAACGGCCACACCCAAATCGTTCACCTGCTCCTCCGGCACAAGGCCGAGACCAACCACACCTCTCGGGATGGGTGGACGCCGCTGATGTTCGCCGCCCTGGGCGGCCATCTCGATATCGGCAAGGCGCTCATATCCCACGGCGCCGACCCCTTTGCCGCCAACAAGGAAGGTCTCGACAGCCGCCATTTGGCTTCGACCAAAGGACACGCGGCTTTCCTCGCTATTCTGCCGCGGGAATGACAGGGAAGGACGGGCATTCGGAGAGTTCTTCTCGCCCACGCATCCTCGACATTCCATGGCCCCACATGGTGCACCATCGATTCAGGCTTTGTCTGCGCGGCCCAGAGTCAGGCCTGCGTCTCAATACTGAACCGACCCGAATTCAAGAGACTGAAAACCATGCGCAAAAACCGCTGGCACAGCAGGAGGCGTTGCTTTCAACCGGGACCGGACAATTACCAGGACGTTGGCGCGCGGAGACCGTCGAGAAACTGGGCGCCGATTCGGTTGCCGATCACGCTTTTGATACGGATCTTCCGCTGGATGGTGGTCCCGCTTTGGCTGCGGAACTTGATGCTGACGTCCTGCCCGTCTTTGATGGCCCGGATGTACTGATGGGGGACATTGAAACCGATGCCCCCCAAAGAGATGTCACAGAGATAGGCCGGGCATGGCTTGCCGTTGGCGAGAACAAGCAGGGCCTTGCCACAGCTCGATTCGCGCAGCGCGTTTCGATGGTTCAAGGTGTACATGGTTGACAGACCGCAGAGGCAGCGAATCGACTTTTTGCGCAGGCCGGCGGCGATGGCGACATAGCGCTTCTTTTCACAGCGCGGACAGGCAATCCGGATTCTGCCTTCGATGACGTTGCATATTTGTGATCTAATACATCTCCCCCGGTTGGATGGGGTGGTTCCGGCAGCTCCGGGTGCAACGGGAACGGGCCGGGAAATGCGGTTGAGAAGTCAACCTGTTGGCAAACCATTTCCGCGTCCGATTACAGCAGGAAAGAGCCCCTTTGGGCAAGGAGAAAAGTAACTCAGGGCCTATCTTTCTCCCGCCCTCTCGTTCTCTGTTGCCATCATTGTTGACATCCCTCATTTTGTACGATACAAAAAATTCAAGCGATACAAAATCCACATTCCTTCACCCGCAGACAAGAACCATGCAACACCATGACGCGGCAGCGGCGGCGATGAACCCAGTTCATTGGCGGCCGGTTGCCTTGTAAATCACCACACGACCAAACCTGCCCGCCATGGACTGCACCTCCGGTCCATGGCCTTTTTTTCAGCCTGGACCGGACAACGGTTCAGGCTTTTTTGTCCCTGTGGGGACTTATCGCCATGACCGCCTGTCCCTGGCTCACCATCCATCCGCAGAGGAGACTGTCATGAACAACGAGAGCACCATCCGCTTTGCCGACCGCATGACCCAGTTGCCGCCGTATCTCTTTGGCATGATAAACAAAATTAAAATGGAAAAACGGTGGGAGGGCACCGACGTCATCGATCTGGGCATGGGCAACCCCATGGACCCGACGCCCGAAAAAGTCACGGAAAAACTCTGCGAGGTGGCGGTCGATCCCAAGACCCACCGCTATCCCGCAGCCGGCGGCATGAAGAACCTCAAGCGAGAAATTGCCCTCTACTACAAACGAAAGTACGGGGTCGAACTCAATGGCGAGGACGACGTCATCTGCACCATCGGCTCCAAGGAGGGCATCTCCCACCTCTGCCTGGCCCTGCTCGGCCCAGGCGACACGGTGCTCGTGCCCTCGCCCTTCTTCCCCATCCACGTCTATGCCGCGGTCATC
This sequence comes from uncultured Desulfobulbus sp., assembly GCA_964521155.1. GTDB lineage: Bacteria > Desulfobacterota > Desulfobulbia > Desulfobulbales > Desulfobulbaceae > Desulfobulbus. The sequence goes on from CAZFPV010000178.1 coordinate 3,176, forward strand.
GCCGGCGCCAGCGTTCTGCGCTTCCCGCTTGGATCGGAGGAGGCCTTCCTCAGCCAGGTGAGCCAGATGTGCCAGTCGCTCTATCCCCATCCTAAGCTGGTGATGCTGAATTATCCCCACAACCCGACCGGCACCCTGGCCTCGAAAGAGTTCTTTGCCGAGATGGTCAATTTGGCCAAGCGCTTCCATTTCATGGTGATCAACGACTTCGCCTATGGGCAGATCACCTATGACGGCCTCACCGCCCCGTCCCTGCTGGAGATTCCCGGCGCGCTCGATGTTGGGGTGGAGTTCGGCTCGTTCTCCAAGTCGTACAATATGGCTGGCTGGCGACTCGGCTACTGCGTCGGTAACCGGGAGATGGTCGGCGGCCTGGCGAAAATCAAGGGCTATTACGATTACGGCATCTTCTCGGCCATCCAGGTGGCTGGCATCGTCGCCATGCGCGACTGTGACGACACCATCGCCGAGCAGGTGGCCATCTACCAGAAACGGCGGGATGTACTCTGCGAGGGGCTGGCCCGCATGGGCTGGGAGGTGGAAAAACCCAAGGCCGGCATGTTCCTGTGGGTGAAGATCCCCGAACCGTATGCCCGCCTGGGCTCGATCCGGTTTTCCATCGAGATGATGAACCGGGCCAATGTGGCCCTGGCGCCCGGCGCCGGCTTCGGCGAAGAGG
>CAZFPV010000178.1:3864-4914 GCA_964521155.1 uncultured Desulfobulbus sp.
GAGAACCGGATCCGTCAGGCTCTCAAGCAGATGAAGCGGGCCCTTGCCGACATCGATCAGGAGGTCAAGGCCGGGACCTTTTCCCTTGCGCCCGAGGGCAACCCGGTCTGACCCGGACGACGTCACCGTCCCGGCCGCATCTGGCCGGGACGATCCCCACCCCCAATCACTGGAGCATTCCATGTTTATCATCAATGTCTGGCTGACAGTCAAGGATCCCCGGAACTGCGACCGCGTGGGTGAACTGCTCGCACAGATGGCCGAAGGCGTGCGCAAGGAGGACGGCTGCGCGCGTTTTGCCGCCTATCGCTCCGAATCCGAACCTGTCCGTTTCCTGCTCAACGAACACTGGCAGAGCCGTGAGCACTGGGAGGCGCACCGCGGCGCGCGCATCTGCAAAGAGATCTACGAGCCCCTGGTCCTGCCCCTGGTGACCCGCGAGGCACACCCCTGCTCGCTCGTGGCCTGACCCCGCCCATGGCTCGCATCCTGATAATCGACACAGAGCAGGCCTTTATAGACTCCCTGAAGGCAGAAATCCGGCCGACAGGGCATCAGGTTGACGCTTCGCTTACCCTGGGCAAGGGTTTGCGCCTGGCCAGGGACCACGCCTACGACGTGGTCTTCCTCAATGCCCGGATGCCAGACGGCAGCGGCATGGACGGGCTGTCACCCATTCTCGCCTCTCCGTCCCATCCCGAAGTCATCATCTTTGCCGATGACGGTGATGCCGACCATGCCGAACAGGCCATCAAGATGGGGGCCTGGGACTACATGGAACGCCCGGCAACGGTGCGAACCATGACACTGTCGCTGGTACGGGCCCTGCAATACCGCGCCAAGAAGATCCCCCGCCGACCGCATGCGGTCCTCAACCAGGAGACGTTGAACGACATCGTTGGTACGAGCCCGCTGATGCGGCAGAGCCTGGAGCGGCTCGCCCTGAGCGCCAGCAGTGATGCCAATGTGCTGATCACGGGTGAAACCGGGACCGGCAAGGAGTTGTTTGCCTGGGCTATCCACCACAACAGCCGCCGCTCAGCCAAGCGC
>CAZFPV010000179.1:0-4909 GCA_964521155.1 uncultured Desulfobulbus sp.
CCCAAGGAGAATGTCGTCATGCACAAGATTCGCGTTTCCGGAGTTTTCGTCCTGCTGGCCCTCGGCATTGCCTTCAAGGCTTCCGCCCAGGCCGCGGAAGACCAGGCGTGCGGCCAGATCATCCAGACCACCTGCACCAAATGCCATCCCGCAGCCAGGATCTGCACCAAACTGGACAAGGGTGACGCGGACTGGACGAAAATCGTCGCCACCATGGGCCAACGCGGCAAACTGCCCCAAACGGCACAGGACGCAGCGATCAAATGCCTGACTTCGACCGCGGCGAAACAACAGGTCTGCGGCAAATGACAACACCAGCCGACTGACTGCACGAACAGAACCGTCACCCTGACCATCGCCAGACGGGGCCTCAAAGACGGGCCCCGTTTTTTTTATCCCCGCTTGCTTCCCTGCCCGCCGCCGGACCGGGTCTTCTTCCGCTTCCGCACCGAAAACCCGAATCCGCCGATATTTTTCCCCAGAGTGAAATACTGCCCGTGGGCATAGGCCAGCGGCTCGGCCCGGGCGAGGTCAAAGGCGCCGGTCCGTTCGTCCAGGTACTGTTGGTCGGCCTTGACATTGGTCACCTCGGCCAGGAACATGTCATGGCTGCCCAGAGCCCGGATCTCAAGCACCCGACACTCGATGTTGATCGGCGCCTCGATGATGATCGGCGCGCTCACCGTGGCCGCAGGCCCGGGCGTCAGCTTCATCTCCTCGAATTTGCGGTGCTGCCTCCCGGAGCGCACCCCGCACCAGTCAGTGGCAAAGGCGAGTTTGCCTGTGGTTAGGTTGATGACGAATTCGCGGGTGCGGCTGAGGATCGCGTGGCTGTGCCGTTCCGGCCGCACCGAGATGTAGCAAAGCGGCGGATCGGTGCAGAGGGTGCCGGTCCAGGCGATGGTGATGATGTTGTATTCCTCGGGCGAGGCCCCCAGGCTGACCATCACCACCGGCAGGGGGGAGATCATGGTCCCGGGCTTCCAATCCACCTTGGTCATCGGATGCTGTCCTTGTCCTTGGTTGCGGGAGGGGTTGCGGCTGTCGGGCGGTCCGGCGTCGGCAGCAGCCGCCCGCGGAACAGGGAGAACGCCACCCCGGCGGTGCAGAGCAGGGCCGAGATGGTGAACACACAGGTGATGCTGAAGAGAAAGCGTTCGTAATTATGGGGCGCGATCGACTCCCGGCCGACCAGCAGGCCGAGTACCACCGTGGCTGTGGCCATGCTCACCATCTGGCCCAGGAGCCGCATGGTGGCCACCGCCCCGGAGGCGATGCCATAGTGCCGTTTTTCCACTGCGCCCATGATGGCGCTCATGTTGGGTGAGGAAAAGAGAGCAAAACCGAAGCCGAGCATCAACAGGTTGGCAATGATCGGAGTGAGGGACCAGTCGGATCGCAACTGGGTGAAGACCACCATCCCGGCCACGGTCAGGGCCATGCCGGCCGAGGCCAGGAGGCGCGGTTCGATGCGATCGGAGAGGCGGCCGGCCACTGGCGAGAACACGGCCATCATCACCGGCTGGGCCATCAGCACCAGGCCGGCTGTCTGCGGCGGCAGACCCTTGATGTACTGGAGATACAGGCTCATAAGGAAGGTGACGGCAAAGGTGGCGGAGTAGTTGAGCAGGGCCGCCAGGCTGGAGAAGGCGAAGGTGCGGTTCTCGATAAATAGGCCGACCTCGAAGACCGGGCAGGGCGCGTGCCGCTGCTGCCGCCAGAACAGGGACATGGCGGCCAGGCCTATCACTATCAGGACCGCTCCGGTCGCTGCAGGCAGGATTGAGGCGCCGTAGATTAGCGACAGGATGGCCACAGTGTAAATGAATGTCCCGACCAGGTCCAGGTGCTGCTTGCGGGCGTCGGCCCACTCGCCCTTGAGCAGGAGCAGGGTGATGGCCGTTGAGCCCAGGCCCAGGGGCAGCATGAGGAGGAAGATGCTGCGCCAGCCGAAATACTGGGTGAGCAGGCCGCCGGCAAAGGGCCCCACCGACAGGCCGACGTAGACCGCGGCCACGTAGATGCCGATCACCCGGCCGCGTCGCTCCGGGGGAAAGATCGAGGTCAGGATGGCCATGCCGGTGGTGACGAACATACCTGCGCCCAGCCCCTGCACCACCCGCAGGCCGATCAGCCAGGCCCCGGTCTGGGCAAAGGCGGCAAGGGTCGCGCCTAGGGTGTAGATGGCCAGTCCAGTGGCAAAGACCCGCTTGCGGCCATGGATGTCGGCGATCTTGCCCGCCGGCAGCAGGCCGACGGCCACCGCCAGCAGGTAGGCGGTGGCGATCCAGCCGAGTTCGACCGCATTCAGTCCCAACTCGGCCTGGATCGCCGGCAGGGCCACGTTGACCGAGGAGATCATGAACGGCCCCATGAACGAAGTCAGGGTGGCGACAAAGAGCGCCGAGCGCTCCAGAGCGGCCTGCGGATTTGGTGTTGGCGAGGGCATGGGAATGGGAATGCGGGAGGAGGCGCGCGGCTCAGCGGCCAAGGTGGGCAAAACCGTAGGCCGCGGCCCCGAGCAGGGCAGTCTCCGGATTGAGGATCACCCGGATCGGGATCTGTTGCAGCCAGTCGCGGTAGCCTCCGCGGGCAAAGATGGCCAGAAAGCGCTCCGGTGAAAGAAAGGGCAACAGCCGCGGCGCCAGGCCGCCTCCCAGGAAGAGTCCACCCAGGGCTAGCGTCTTGAGCGCCAGGTTGGCGGCCTCATCGGCCAGGATGTCGGCGAACAGGCGCAGGGTCCGCACCGCCGTCTCGCAGGGCGGCCCGCCCTGCACCGCCGCAAGTCCGGCCTGGACGATGGTTGGCGTCGGGTCCGCGCCCGCGTCCAGTTGGGCCCGCAGCCAGCCCGGCGGGGCGCACCGGCTTGACTGGAAGGCGAACAGGGTCGGGATGGCCATGCCGGAACAGACCTGCTCCACCGAGACATGGTCCTGGCGCGCGAGCAGGAAGGAGAGCAGTTCCATCTGCTCGTCGTTTCGCGGGGCAAAACTGGCGTGACCGCCCTCGGAGGGCAGGGGCAACAGCTGGCCCGCATGTTCAACGACAAAGGCCTCGCCCAGGCCGCTGCCCGGGGCCAGCACCGCCGTGACCGCACCGGGTCGAATCCGCCCCGGGTTGAGCACATGCAGGTCCGACGCGGGCAGATGGGTCGCGCCCATGGCGTTGGCCACCAGATCGTTGATGAGCCAGACCTGCCGGAACCCGTGGGTTTCCCGCAGCGAGTTCGTTGCCAGCACCCAATCGAGGTTGGTCATCCGCACCGCCTCGTCCAGCACCGGCCCGGCCACGCCAAAACAAGCCCAGGCCGGGGTGAGCGTCAGCCCCTCGACGAACCCGCGCAGCAACTCGTCGAAGCCAGCAAACTCCCGGTTGCGAAAGGTGGCCTGCGTCAGCGGCGGGCCGGGGAAACTCCCGTACAGGGCCAGTACGGTCTTGGTCGCGCCGATGTCGCCGGCCAGCAGGGTGCCGTCAACAGGCTCTGCCTGGGGCCTCATTTCGCGCCTCGCGCATGCACAGGTAAGGGGGGCAGTCGCTCAGACCCGGACGATATCCGGCGAGGCATGGGTCAGCCGCCGGGCCCCGTCCGCGGTCAGGGCATAGGTGTTCTCGATCCCGATCGCGCCCTCGGCAAACACGAACTTGGGCTCCAGGGCAAAGGTCATGCCCGGGGCCAACGGCGTCTTGACCCCCTTGGCAAAGATCGGAAATTCGTCCAGTTCCAGGCCAACGCCGTGGCCGATGAACCTCACCCGATCAACCCCGATGCCCATGAAATGGTCTTGCAATCCCATCCGCGCGGCCAGTTCCTCGGAGCGAAGATAAACCTCCTCGCAGATCACCCCAGGTCGGAGCATGGCCGCCAGTTCCTGCTCGATGGCCAGGGCTGCACGATGCGCCTCTTTCAGTTGGTCGGAGACGTCGCCGATCACGAACATCCGCGCCCCGTCGGCGGTGTAGCCGTTGATCAGGCAGGTGTAGTCGATGTAAATGACCTCGTTGCGGCCGATGGTTTTCCAGCCCGCGCCGTGCGGGTTGTTGGCCGGGGTGACGCCGCAGCCGCCCACCGGACCGTCGAAGTAGGAGGGCTCGGCCCCGCTGCGGCCGGTGGTGACGTTGCCAAGGAAGAAGTCCTGGTTGAAGGCCCGCATCTTGCTGCAGCCGCCGTAGCCGCGCCGTCGCATGGCTGCTTCAAAAAGGCTGGCCAGTTCCACCTCGGTCATCCCCTCGCGAATCATGGAGGGCGTCTCGGCGAAAACCTGATCGAGCACGGCGCAGGCCCCCTGGAGCAGGCCAATCTCGTAGTCCGACTTGATCGTGCGGATGCGGCGGATGGGGTCGCCCACATCCACAAGCGTGCTGCCGGCAAAGACTTTTTGATACATGGCCCAGGTATTGTAGGGGATGACGTCCAGCTCCATGCCCAGGGTTTTGGCGCCGAGTCCCCGCTCGGCCAGGATATCGGGAATCTTCTTCAGGCTCTTGACGTCAAGGATCTGCGCCAGCGGCGACTCGCGCCGGGCCCGTTCGTAGCTCTTGCGCACCATGAGCAGTGGTTCGCCCTCGCGGGGAACGAACAGATGGGCGCTCTGGGAAGTGCCGGTGAGGTAGAACAGGTTGGTGTGGTGGACGATGAGGGCGCCGTCCATTCCCTTTTCGGCAAGGGTCTGCTGCAGGGCCCGGATGCGGGCGTCGATTTCGCTTCTGGGTGTGAGGAGCATGCTGGTCATCGCTGGTTTCCGCCTGGATTGAGGGTTGAAACAAGTGAACAAGAGTCCGGCACAAGAGGGCGCATCAACGTATTCAACAACCCGGCCGATGTCAATGGCAACAGGCCGCCCCCCTGTCCCGGAAGCCGGCGCCGCGGCCGCGCCGGTCCTGAGAGGTGCGGAACGGTCCGCATTCAGTC
>CAZFPV010000180.1:0-4906 GCA_964521155.1 uncultured Desulfobulbus sp.
TCTCGGGTACCATGCGCCGGGATGCATCGCCATCGCCGACCAGCGATGACAGCTGCACCAACCGGAGTGTGCTGGCCTTGGGTCACGCTCTTGCCCTTACCGCGGATCGGGGCGGGCGGCAAGGGCGCCAAGATGCCCCTTTGTCTTTTTTTCATGCGCGCGACCGCCAGATCGCCGGGGAGGAGAGATGATAGACAAGATTCGGAAATTCGAGAAGATGGTAGTCTTTTCCCTGGTTGTGATGATGTCGCTGGTGCTGTTGCTGGCCACGGTCGAACTGGCCTGGATCATCCTCAAGGACATCGTCACACCGCCCATGTTCCTGCTCGAGGTCGAGGAACTGCTCGAGATTTTCGGGTTGTTCATGTTGGTGGTGATTGGGGTGGAATTGCTTGAAACCATCACCAAGACCTATCTGGACCAGACCATCGACCATGCCCGCATCGTCATTGCGGTGGCCCTGATTGCCATCTCCCGCAAGGTGATCATCCTCGAGGTCAAGGACCACTCGGGCATCGAACTGCTGGGGATCGCCGCCATCATCCTGGCATTGTCCCTGGGGTATTACCTGATCCGGCGGCATGATGGCCGCAAGGTGGAGGGAGCCGATTGAAGCGAACGCACTCCTCTGGTGCATGAGGTCGCTGCACTCATGAATCTGCTCGTTGTCCTGCTGCTGCCCTTTATCGGCGCCTTGCTGCCCGCGCCGGTGCTGCGGCGTCATGGCGCAACCGCTGCGGCCTGGGCCACGGCCGTCGCCCCCGCCCTGGCCTTGCTGGTGGCCGCACCCGCACTGCTGTCGGTGTTTCATGGGCGATCGGTCGCGGCCGGCTGGGCCTGGCTGCCCCTGGCCGGGCTGGATTTCCTTCTTCGCCTGGACGGGCTCGCAGCGCTATTTGTGCTCCTGGTGCTGGGCATGGGCCTGATGATCATCCTCTATGCCCACCAGTACCTGCACGAAGGCGAGCGCATCGGCCGATTCTATGGCTTTCTCCTACTATTCATGGGGGCCATGCTCGGGGTGGTCCTGGCCGACAACCTGCTGTTGCTGGTGATCTTCTGGGAGTTGACCTCGCTCAGTTCCTACCTCCTGATCAGCTTCTGGAGCCATCGCCAGGCTGCCCGTCGGGGCGCCTTCATGGCCCTGATTGTCACCGGCGCCGGTGGCCTGGCCATGCTGGCCGGGTTCCTGCTCCTGGGGCACATCGCCGGCAGCTTCCGGATATCCGCCATCCTGGAGGCGGGCGAACTCGTCCGGGCGCACAGGCTCTACCTGCCGACATTGCTTCTGATCCTGATGGGGGCCTTCACCAAGTCGGCCCAGTTTCCCTTCCACTTCTGGCTGCCGCACGCCATGGAGGCTCCGACCCCGGTCAGCGCCTACCTGCACTCGGCCACCATGGTCAAGGCGGGCGTCTTTGTCCTGGCCCGGTTGTACCCGGTGCTGTCCGGGACCGACCCCTGGTTCTTCCTGGTGAGCGGGGTCGGGCTCGCGACCCTGCTCTTCGGAGCCTATCAGGCCCTGTTCCAGCATGATCTCAAAGGGCTGCTCGCCTATTCCACCATCAGCCACCTCGGACTGATCACCCTGCTGTTCGGCCTGGACACGCCGCTGGCCGCCGTAGCCGGGGTCTTCCATCTCATCAACCACGCCACCTTCAAGGCCTCCCTGTTCATGACCGTGGGCATCATCGACCATGAAACCGGCACTCGGGACATGCGGCGGATCAATGGCCTCTGGAGGTACATGCCGTACACCGCCATACCGGCCATGGTGGCGGCGGCGGCCATGGCCGGAGCGCCCTTGCTCAACGGCTTTCTGTCCAAGGAGATGTTTTTTGCCGAGACCGTGCACCTGGGCGGGATGGCTGCCATCGGCTGGCTGCTGCCCGTGGCCGCGGCCCTGGCTGGCGTCTTCTCCGTGGCTTACTCGGCCCGGTTTGTCCATGACGTCTTTTTCAATGGCGAACCGGTCAATCTGCCCAAATTCCCGCCCCATGACGCCCCGCAGTTGATGAAACTGCCCCTGGAGATTCTGGCTGGCCTTTGCCTGCTGGTGGGCCTCCTGCCTGGTCTGACCGTGGAGCCCTTTCTCCGCGTCGCCGCCGCCTCCGTGCTCGGCGGCCCCCTGCCGCCCTTTTATCTGGCGATCTGGCATGGCTTCAATCTGCCGGTGGTGATGAGCCTGATCGCCCTGATCGGCGGAATCGCCCTGTATGGCCAGCGCCATCGGCTGTTCGCCCTCCATGACCGGCTCTTGCCGCTGGTGGATGGTTGCCGCCTGTTTTCCGGATTCATCGAGGCCGTCTTCGCCGGGGCCGGCCGCCTGAGCCGGGCCATGGAAAACGGCTCCCTGCAGCGGTATGCCTTCCTCCTCCTTGCCGTGGCCGCCCTGGCCATGGCCGCGCCGCTGGCAACGGGCGACAGTCCCCTGACCGGGACGATGCCACCGACGCCGCTCGATGGCCTCGCCCTGATGGGTGGCCTGATCATCATTGCCGGGGCAGTGCTCACCGTCCGCTGGCGCCGGCAGCGGCTGCTTGCCTTGCTGCCCCTGAGCGTGGTCGGCCTGATGTCGGCCCTGGCCTTTGTCCGCTTTTCCGCGCCGGACCTGGCCCTGACCCAGCTGGCCATCGAGATGGTGACCATCATCCTGCTGCTGCTGGCGCTGTTTTTCCTGCCGCAGCAGGGCCAGGTGGAATCAACGCCAGTGCGTCGCGGCCGCGATCTGCTGCTGGCCCTGACGCTGGGCGGGAGCACGGGCCTGCTCGCCTGGGCCATGCTGACCCGACCGCAGGCGACCATCTCCGGATTTTTCACCGCCAACAGCCTCTCCGGCGGCGGGGGCGCCAACGTGGTCAACGTGATCCTGGTCGATTTTCGCGGCTTTGACACTTTGGGCGAGATTACCGTGCTGGCCATCGCCGCTCTGGCCATCCACGCCCTGCTGGACGGCATCTGTCTGCCCGCGGGCAAGGAAGCTGAAAGCCACGGCCGCAAGGCAGCCGAGCGCTATCCGTTGATAGTGGCCCAAACCACCCGCTTTCTTCTGCCGCTGGCGCTGCTGGTCTCAATCTACCTGTTCCTGCGCGGCCACAATGCGCCCGGGGGCGGGTTCATTGCCGGACTGGTCACCGCCGCCGCCCTCATCCTGCAGTACATGGCCAGTGGCATTGCCTGGACCCGCGAACAGTGGGCTGTGCGCTATCATCGGCTGATTGCCTGGGGGCTGTTGATCGCCCTGGCCACCGGGAGCGGCAGCTGGCTGTTCGGTCGGCCCTTTCTCACCTCTGCCTTCGGCCATTTCACGCTGCCGCTGGTCGGCGACTTCGAGCTGGCCTCGGCCATGCTCTTCGACTTGGGGGTGTACCTGGTGGTGGTGGGCGTGCTGATGCTGATCCTCGCCACTCTGGGCAAGTTGAATCAGCGCTGCATGGAAGCAGGGGGAGGGCGTTGATGGAAGCTCTGATCGCCTCTGTGATCGCCGCGCTCGTGGCCTGCGGCGTGTTCCTCATCCTGCGGGCCCGCACCTTTACCGTGGTCCTGGGCTTATCGCTATTATCCTACGCGGTCAATCTCTTCCTGTTCTGCTCCGGTCGCCTGGTGGCGGGCGCCCCGCCCCTGGCGGGCGGTCCTGCTGCTGTCGCCGATCCCCTGCCCCAGGCTCTGGTGCTGACAGCCATTGTCATCGGCTTTGGCATGACGGCCTTTGTCGTCATCCTGGCTCTTCGCGCCCGGAGCGAACTAGGAACCGACCACGTCGACGGCGAGGAGGGGCGAGGATGAATCACTGGATCATCGCGCCTCTGCTCCTGCCAATGGCGGCGGCGGTGGCCAACCTCTTTCTTGGCAGCCGGGGTCCACGACCGCAGGCGACAGTGTCCCTCTGCGCCACCGCCGGCTTGCTGCCGATCGCCATCGGCCTGCTGCTGCGGGCCTGGACCGGGGTCTTGACCGTCTATCAGCTGGGAAACTGGCCGGCCCCATTCGGCATCGTCCTGGTGCTGGACCGGCTGAGCGCCCTGCTGCTGCTGGTGACGGCACTGACCGCCCTGGGCAGCCTGGTGTACGCCATGGCCGGCGACGACCGGCGCGGCCACCATTTTCACGTCTTCTTCCCCCTGCAGCTGCTGGGCCTCAACGGGGCCTTCCTCACTGGCGACCTGTTCACCCTGTTCGTCTTTTTCGAGGTCCTGCTGATTGCCTCCTTTGCCCTGGCGCTGCACGGCGGCGGCCCGGAACGCACCCGCGCCGGCCTGCGGTACGTGGTCCTGAACCTGATCGGATCCGCGCTGTTTCTCCTTGCCCTGGGCCTGCTCTACGGCGCTCTCGGCACCCTCAATATGGCCGATCTGGGGGTGAAGGCGACTGCGGCAGGGCCGGAGCAGGAGACGCTCGTACGCGTCGCGGCTCTGCTCCTGCTGGTGGTCTTCGCCTTCAAGGCGGCCCTGCCACCGATGCACCTGTGGCTGCCAAGCCTGTACAGCGGCGTCGTCGCCCCGGTGGCAGCCCTGTTCGCGATCATGACCAAGGTGGGGATCTACGCGCTTCTTCGCGTCCAAACCCTCGTCTTCCCAGCGGGCACGGGCGCGGTGGCTGGCCGGCTCTTGCCCTGGCTGGCCCTGCTGGCTCTGGTTGCCGGCGCCGTGGGCCTCCTCGGCAGCAGCCGCCTGCGTCGCCTGATCGCCTGGCTGGTGGTGGTTTCCGCCGGGACCCTGATGGCCGGCATCGGCCAGGGCAGCGCGGCCGGCATCGGGGCCGCCTTGTACTATCTGCCGCACACCACCCTGGTCACTGCCGGATTGTTCCTGCTGGCCGGGCTGATCGCCGAGCAGCGGGGGCAGGCCGATGACCGGCTTGCACCCGGTCCGGCACTCTCCCAGCCAACCCTGCTGGGCCTGCTGTT
>CAZFPV010000181.1:0-4901 GCA_964521155.1 uncultured Desulfobulbus sp.
CATCAGCGTCTTTCTCCTGTCCATGGCAGGCATCCCGCCCACGGCCGGATTCATGGGAAAGTTTTACATCATCACCAGCGCCATTGATGCCGGTCAGGTGGCCCTTGCGGTCCTTGGCATACTCAGCAGCATCATTTCTATGTGGTACTACCTCAGGCTCATCATTACCATGTACTTTTACGAGGCGGAGGATCAGTTCGCCGAGGAGTCCGCTGCATGCAGTCTGGCCCCCGTCTGCACCTTTATTTTGGTCGTCTGCGTCTTCGCGATCAGTCTGTACCCCGTGGCGATATGACGTGGTTCGCCGGAATGAAGCCTGAAAATTGAATCAACTCGATGCAAGGAGTGCTGCCATGAAAGTGAAGGATATTTTGAAAGTAAAGGGTTCCAAGGTCTATTCCATCAACGAGAACGCCACCCTGATGGCGGCCACTGCCAAGCTGTTCAGCAACAAAATCGGCTCGCTGATCGTGGTCAACGACGCCGACGAGATTGTCGGCATCGTCGCACCCAACGACATCCTCAAAGCCGTGCATGAAGGTTGTGTGGAAAACTGCAGCCTGCAGAAAGTACATCAGGTCATGACCCGGAACATGATCTGCGCCTCGGAAGAGGACAGCCTCGACTATATCCAGGCGGTCATGACCGAAAACCGGATCCGTCACATCCCGATCATGGATAAGAAGGAACTCAAAGGCTTGGTGTCCATCGGCGACGTCGTCAACGCCCAGATCAAGAGCCGTGATGTGGAAAACCACTACCTGAAGGATTACATCGAGGGCAAGTATCCGGGTTGATCCCACCATGCAGTCACAAACCCCTTGACGGCCGCCTTGCCGGTTAATGTCAAGGAACCGTGATAGCAAAATAGCCTGCTTTCCCTGAGGCATTGAACCAGACCGGTTCAATGCCTCTTTTTATTGGGCACCTCTGGAACAAGTTCAGAATACGGAAATCACGCGCAATGGCAAGACGGTTGGATATTGAACGATGTTACTGGAATATTGCCGTGGCGGCCAGAAAAAGCGTGTAGCGATCGTCACGGTTGGGACGTCTCCGGGAAGTTCGTCGTTTCTGATGCTGCAGGGAGAGAGGTTGTTTGAGCCTGGCCAAGATCGTACGCGGGATTCGAGGACAGTTCGCCCTGGTCGTTCCACCCCAGGTGGAGCACAGATGAAAACAGGCAGCAGGCTGGATTGTGAAAGGAGGCATCCCTTCAGATGCGGTGTTATGCTCAACCCCCTTCCATCTGGAGGACCTGGACGGCGGCCATCTGATGGATACCGCTGCGGGTGACGCGCGCGCCCTCGACCACGGCCACCAGGTCGCCGGCCCTGATATAGCCCCATTCCCTGGCCATGGCCAGCGAGCGGAAGACCATCTCGGTGCGGCCGAGTTCCTCACGGATGATCAGGGGAAAGATATTGTTGTAGAGGCTGGCGTGGCGAGCCACGTGCAACGATCTGGTCACCAGCAGGGTCGGCACATTGCGGTTCCATTTGGACAGCAGCGGATAGAGGGAGCCGTCCGGGTCGAGCAGCAGGGTGGCGTCGGTGGTTTCCAAATTAGCCACCACGGTCAGGGCCGGGTTGACGCCTGCATCCCTGGCCAGATCGCGGAATCGCTCGGCGCTCGGTCGGGTGTGGCGTTCCTCCTCGCAGATAATCGAGGCCATGGTGCGGACCACGTTGACCGGATCGACGCCGGTGGCCGTTTCCTGGGAGAGCATCACCGCGTCTGTGCCCTCCTTGACCGCGACGCTGACGTCGGTGACCTCGGCCCGGGTTGGCCGGGCGTTGGTAGTCATGGAGTCGAGCATCTGGGTGGCCGTGATCACCGGGGTGTTCATCTCCCAGCAGAGGTGGATGATCCGCTCCTGGATGCGGGGCACGCGGGCCGCCGGCAGTTCGACGCCCATGTCTCCTCGGGCGATCATAATGGCGTCGGCCACCTCGACGATCTCACGGATGTTGCGCACTGCCTCGGGCTTTTCAATTTTGGCCGCCACCTTGAGGTTGCGCTTGCCCGAGGCCTTGATGTAGTTCTTGATTCGCCACACATCCTCGGCCGAACGCACGAACGACAGGGCCACGTAATCGATGGAGTGGTTCAGTCCCCAGTCCAGGTCCTGCCAGTCCTTCTCGGTGATGCTGGGCAACGACAGTTCGGTCCGGGGCAGGTTGATGCCTTTGCTCGACTTGAGGGCGCCGCCGACAACCACCTCGCAGCGCACCTCGTCCGCGCCTTCACCCACCACCCGCAATTCCAGCAGACCGTCGTCGAGCAGCACCGGGTCGCCTGTGCGCAGGTCGGCAAGGATGGCCGGGGTGATGGTTGAGATCCGCTCCGGCGTGCCCTCAATGGGGGCGGCCTGCAGAATCAGTGGATCGCCGGTCCGCAGCTGGATGACGCCGTCTCGCATCGGTCCGGTGCGAATCTTGGGTCCGCAGAGATCCTGCAGCACCGCGATTGGCTTCTCCCAGGCCATTTCCGCTGCGCGCACCGCCAGCAGGGTTGCCTCGTGGGCCTCGTAGCTGCCGTGGGAGAAGTTGAGCCGGGCCACGTCCATGCCGGCCAAGATCATCTTGCCAAGCATCTCCGTGCTGTTGCTTGCCGGACCGATGGTGCAGACGATTTTGGCCTTTTTGTTGACGCTGGTGTGGGTCTGGGCAGGAATCCCGGCGAGGATGTCGAACAGGGCCGTAAAGTCGACCGGCTTGGCCAGAATGCCGACCACATTGGCCTGCCGATGGAGGCGTTCCCGCATCGTCCGGTCGTCTGGTGTCGAGGTGATGATCAGGATGGGCAGGCTGGGACTCACCACCTGCATGGCCTCGATGAATTTGTGGCCATCCCAGTGGGGCATCTGGATGTCGCTGATGATGACGTCATAGGCGTTGGACGAGGCCAGCTGGAACCCCTGGTGGCCGTTGTCGGCCGCATCGACCGCGCAGCCATGCTTTTCCAGGCGGGAGCGCAGCAGATGCTGGGTAGCCTTGGAATCTTCTAGGACGAGAACGCGCATGGCTATCTCCGAGGCGGAATTACAGGTTGTTTTCGAAAGCTCTCTGTAGCATAGTGGAAAACCATGAAAACAGGCAAAGGGAATTCGGCTTTGCCTGGCAGGAGAATGCTTTTCAGCTTTCAGGTGAACCATTTCGTGGCCCCGGCCGGTCCGGGCCACTGGGGAGGACGATATGCAGGTGATACTCGATTTGTGCGTGGTGCCGCTTGGCGTTGGCGTTTCCGTGTCCCAATACGTGGCCGAGTGCCACCGGGTGCTGCAGGCGGCGGGGCTGAAGAACCAGCTCCACGCATACGGCACCAATATCGAGGGCGAGTGGGACGAGGTCATGGCTGCGGTGAAGCGCTGTCATGAGCGTATCCACGACATGGGCGCGCCGCGCATCACCACCACCATCAAACTCGGTACCCGCATCGACCGGGCTCAGACCATGGCCGATAAGGTCACCAGCGTTGAGGCCAAACTGGGCTGACCCGCACGAACCCGCTGACGAAGCTGCGCGCCGAACCGCGGTCAGGGTTTGACCGGCGATCGCCCGTCCGGATGAACGCCGGACGTCGATCTTCCGGGTCTATATGATTTGCCGTTTCGGCGCATTTTTTGTAGGATGGCGGCCACGTAAAGCGTAGTGCGGCGGCGGCCGCCTGCAGGAGGCAAGAGCATGCGAACCAGCATCGGGCAGCGACAGCGACCAGAATCCATGGCCGTGGTTTGCTTATGCCTCTGCCTGCTGCTGGTGGCGCTGGTCTGCCCTGCCTGCAGCGAAGACGAGAAACAAAAGGAACCTCAAGTGACTGAGAAAAATATCATGGATCGACCAGAAATCATCGGCGCCTTGTTCCACCCCAGCAGAGAACCACGGCAACCGACGCCGGCCGGCGCCGTCGATATCGACGTTCCCGTGGCCGACGGCGTCAGCCTGGGCTGCCGGTTGTTTGCAAACGCCGCAACGGCCCCGACGCTGATTTACTTTCACGGCAACGCCGAGACCGTGCCCGATTACAATGACATCGGCCCCTACTATGTCGCCGAGGGGCTCAATGTGCTGTTCACCGATTACCGCGGCTACGGCTGGAGCACAGGCAGGCCCCTGACCAGCACCTTCCTGGCGGACAGCAACCAGTTGTTCCTGGGTCTGAAAGAGTGGCTGGCCGGGCATGGCTTCACCGGGCCGTTGTTTGTCATGGGCCGGTCGCTCGGCAGCGCCAGCGCCATCGAGGTGGCGGTTAATCACAGTGACGCAGTCACCGGCCTGATCATAGAGAGCGGTTTTGCCCGCACCCTGCCACTGGCCCGGGTGCTCGGAGTCGATCTGGAAGCCTTGGGCATCGTCGAGGAACAGACCTTTGACAATGGCGGCAAGATCGCCAAATTCACCAAGCCCACCTTCATCCTCCACGGCCAGCGCGATACCCTGATCCCGCTCTGGCAGGCGGAAACCCTCATGGCTGCAAGCGGCGCCAAAAGCAAAGAACTGCAGATCGTGCCCGGGGCCGACCACAACACCCTGATCGCCATTGCCGGCCGACTTTACTTCCAGGCCATCCGCATCTTTGTCGAAAAGGCGGCCGGCACGGCCCCAGACTGGCGTGAGCGGCGCAAGCGCTTCAAGGAACAGCAAGCGCAACAGGGCAGCTGAGGGCAATGATGAGTGGTAAACGCACAGGGTATCTCAGCTGGGACGAGTACTTCATGGCCGTGGCCCTGCTTTCCGGCCAGCGTTCCAAGGATCCCAACACCCAGGTCGGGGCCTGCGTTGCCAACGAGCAGAACAAGATCGTCGGCGTCGGCTACAACGGTTTTCCCTGGGGCTGTTCGGACGACGACCTGCCCTGGGCCCGGGAAGGCGACTGGCTGGACACCAAGTACCCCTATG
>CAZFPV010000182.1:0-4885 GCA_964521155.1 uncultured Desulfobulbus sp.
CAACAACCAAACGGCGCCCCGCCCACGGACCCCCAACGCCCGTGCCCCTTCCGGCCCAAGGAAGCCGATCCCATGAAACGTTTTTTCCAGATGCTGTTCCTGCCCTTTTACTGGCTGTGGAAGTTTTTTTCCACCGGCCTCTCCGTGCTCAGCAACCTTGTCTTCCTCGGCATTCTCCTGCTTGGTCTGGGCTTGATCCTGTACACCCCCGAGGTCAGAATCCCCGCTGAGTCAGCCCTGGTGTTCGCCCCGGAGGGCAGCATCGTCGAGGTGCGCTCGCCCATGGACCCGGTGACCCGGGCGATCAACAAACTGGCCGGGGCGCCGCTGCACGAGGAGGTCTTTCTCCAGGATGTGCTCGATATGGTCAATCAGGCGGCCGACGACGCGCGCATCAAGCTGCTGGTGCTTAAACCCGACCGGATCAGCGAGATCAGCCTCGACCAGATACGGGTCATCGGCTCGGCGCTTGAGGCCTTCAAGAAGAAGGGCAAGCGGATCGTCGCCTTCGGCGATTCCTTCAACCAGGCCCAGTACTACCTGGCCTCCTGGGCGGACAAGATCTACCTCAACCCCATGGGCGCGGTCCATCTGCGCGGTTTTGCCCTCTACCGCCTGTATATGCGCGAGATGCTCGACAAACTGGCGGTCAACTTTCATGTCTTCCGGGTCGGCGCCTTCAAATCAGCCCTGGAGCCCTTCCTCCGGGACGACATGTCACCCGAAGACCGAGAGGCGAGCCAACTGTGGCTGGGCAACCTGTGGAACGTCTATTGCGCCGACATCGCCCGAAACCGCAAGCTGACCGTGGACAACCTGCGGGAGAACATCGACAACCTGGTGGCCAATCTGGCCTCGGTCAACGGCGACCGCGCCCAGCTGGCGATGGCCATCGGGCTGGTTGACGGGTTGAAGACCCACCCGGAGATGGAGGCCGAACTCAAGACCCTGCTCGGCACGGCCGCCGACGCCTCAGCTCCGAACCAGGTCGGGTTCCACAGCTATCTGCAAACCGTCACCGCCTCCTATGACGACGCCCGCGGCAAGGACCAGCTGATCGGCATCATCACCGCCTCCGGCAACATCATCCACGGTCACGGCACGGTCGGCCAGATCGGCTCCGACGACCTGATACGGCGCATCCGCAAAGCCCGTGAGGACAAGCGGGTCAAGGCCATTGTCCTGCGTCTCAGCACCGGCGGCGGCAGCGCGATTGCCTCCGAGCTGATCCGCCAGGAACTGCTGCTGGCCAGGAAGGAAGGCAAGCCGGTGGTGGTCTCCATGGGGGCCATGGCCGCCTCGGGGGGCTACTGGCTGGCCGCCGACGCCGACAGCATCGTGGCCTCGCCGGTGACGCTCACCGGGTCGATCGGCATCTTCGGGGCGGTTCCCACGGTGGAGAACACCCTGGCCCGGATCGGCGTCCATGGCGACGGCGTCGGCACCACCGCGGTGTCCCATTTCGGCAACCCGACCACGGCCATGAGCGAGGCGGAACGGACCGCTTTCCAGCTGGATGTGGAACAGGGCTACCGGCAGTTTCTCGACATTGTCGCGGCTGGCCGCAAGATGCCCCGGGAGGAGGTGGCCAGGATTGCCGAGGGCAGAGTCTGGGATGGGGAAACGGCGCTGAAGCTGCGCCTGGTCGATACTCTGGGCGATCTCGATGCGGCCATCGCCGAGGCGGCCCGGCTGGCCAAGGCGCCGGCGGAAAATGGCTACTACATCGAGCTGAAACCGAGCAACTACATGGAACGGTTCAAGCAGGCGGAAAAGCCCATCGAGGCCCTGGTGGCGCGAATGGCCGCGAGCTCGTCGCTGGCTGCCCTGCTGGGGCAGGCGCAGGCTCCGCCGCTGGCTGCCCTGCTCGGCAGCCCCGACCCCCGATCACTGTTCACCCACAGCCTGCTGCCGGAATCGGTCACGACCGGCAACTGAAGCGGCCGGCCCGGTGGCTGCGATCAGCCCTTGAGCACGGCCAGGGGCTGGAGTTCCACCTGCACCTCGATCAGGTCCCGCTGGTTGGCGATAACCAGGCCAATGTCCTTGTAGGCGCCGGGCGCCTCTTCAAGATCGTTGCGGTGGCGGAGGGCGTGGAGGATGTTGCGGCTGTCGAGCTTTCGTACCTCGGCCGCCAGGTCGAGCGTCCGCTGCGCCTCTTTGCGACCGAGCACCCGGCCGGCGCCGTGGCTGCAGGACATGAACGACTGCTCGTTGCCCAGGCCGCGGACAATGTAGCTGCTGCTCCCCTGGGAGCCGGGGATGATGCCCGCCTCGCCGGCAAAGGCCCGGGTCGCGCCCTTGCGGTGCACCCAGACCTCGTGGAAGAAGTGCCGCTCCCGGGCGGCGTAGTTGTGGGCGACGTCCAGGACCGGATCGAACTCGTCGCAGCCGGTGGCGTCCACGAAGATCTCCTGCAGCGCCGCCATCATGCCGCCGCGATTGGCGCGGGCAAAATCGACGCAATAGCGCATCTCCCGCAGATAGAGCTGCCCCTCGGTCGAATCCACCCGCAGCATGGCCAACTGCCATTCCCGGGGAATGGGGTTGCGGCCGTTTTTTTTTGCCAGTTCGACGGCCAGGCCGTTATAGTGGCCGGCCACCTTGTAGCCCAGGTTGCGGCTGCCGGAGTGGACCATCAGCCAGATCCGGCCGTCACTGCCCTGCTGGATCTCGATGAAATGATTGCCGCCACCAAGCGTGCCCAGCTGCCTCCGGGCGCTGTCGAACTCGCCGCTGATCACCGGCAGATGGCCTGCCATGCCGCCCGGGCCGGGGTCGGGCATCCGGTCGACCGGTTGCGGTTTCTTGTGGTGCTTGAAGCCCAGGGGGACCGAGGCGCGCAGGCCCGTCAGGATCGCTTTCAGTTGCGGCCGGTTGATGGCCTCCAGACCGGTGCGCACCGCCTGCATGCCGCAGCCGATGTCCACGCCCACCCCGTTGGGGATGACCGCGTTGGTGGTGGCCAGCACTCCGCCGATGGGCATGCCGTAGCCCACGTGGGCATCGGCCATGATGGCGATATGATGAAAGGCGCAGGGCAGGTTGGCCAGGTTTTTCGCCTGGGCGAGCGCATCCTCGTCCAGTTGGTCGAGCCAGAGCAAGATGGGAAGATTCTCGGTGGTCAGGACGGTTTTCATAACGCCCCCTTGCTCAATTTCACTCACGGTTTATAGTGCGGCATCGCGCCGGCAGCAGCCGTGCGAACCATTCCCGCCCTTTGCGGCACGACGGCCGACGGGGCTGATTTTTCTCTTCATTTTTCCGGCAACCCCATCATGCCCACCCAGGACACCCTGACCCATCTCTGGCTGCACCTCGGCTGGCCGCTCCTGCGACTCTTGATCCTGCTGGCGGTCGGCCTGCTTGCGGCCCTGTTCATCGAGTCGCTCAACTGGACCCGTAGGCTCGCGACCGTGGCCCGTCCCCTGACCCGGTTCGGCCATCTCTCGCCGCTGGTGGGCGCCGCCTTTTCCCTGTGCTTCTTCTCGGGCCTGGCTGCCAACACCATGCTGGCGGAAGGCTACGACCAAAAGCAGTTGAGCCGCAAGGAACTGATCCTGGCCAACCTGTTCAACAGCCTGCCGGCCAACTTTCTCCACCTGCCGACCACCTTTTTCATCGCCTTCCCCATCATCAAGGGGGCAGCCTTTGTCTACATGGGCCTGACCGTCGGCGCGGCCGTGCTCCGCACCCTCGGCATCGCCCTGATCAGCCGCCTGCTGCTGCCCGCGGCCAACGCCGAGTTGGCGCCGAAGGTCGAGCTGCCCGCCGACCCGGCCCACCCCTTCCGCGCCGCCCTCACGAACACCCTGAAGCGGTTCAAACGGCGCATCCGTAAGATCGCCAGCTACACCGTGCCGATTTACATCTTCTTTTATTACCTCAACGAGGCCGGCTTCTTTGCCGCGGCCGAACGGTTCATGACAGAGCACCTCGGCTGGATGTCCTGGCTCTCGCCCCAGGCGATCTCCATCCTCACCTTTCAGATGGCCGCCGAATTCACCGCAGGCCTGGCCGCCGCCGGTTCGCTGCTTGCCAGCGGCGCCATGGAGGCTCGGGAAATCGTGCTGGTGCTCCTGATCGGCAACATCCTCTCCTCGCCGATCCGCGCCATCCGGCATCAGTACCCTTACTACGCCGGAATCTTCAAACCGGTGCTGGCCATGGAACTGATCGTGTTCAGTCAGGGATTCCGCGCCTTGAGCATAGTCTTTGTCACCATCCTGTATTATTATGCCTCCAGCTGACCAGGAAAAACCCCTTCTGCAGCAATGGGCGCGGACAACACACCAGGAGAATGGACATGGAAAAAACCGTACTGGCCGCCATTGACGGTTCGCCGTCCAGCGGCAACAGCCTCGATTACCTGGCCCGGCTGTTTGGCCGGGATGCCGGTCTGAGCGTACATCTGCTGGCCGTGGTCGCGGCCGCCGGCGGCGGCAAGGACTGGATGTTCGACGTCGATCCGCACCGCACGGCCACCGCAGCCTCTTCCAAGGGCTCGCAGCAGGCCAGTCGTCACCTCAAGGAGGCCCGAGAGCGGCTGGTGCGCGCAGGTCTTGCCGACGAGCGCATCCAGACCAGGGTCAAGGTGGCTGTGGGCGGCATCAGCGCCGCCATCCGCGAAGAAGCCGAACGGGGCGCCTACGACAGTCTGATGGTCGGCCGGCGCGGCCTGGGAACCATGGGCAACATGTTTTTCGGCAGCACCTCGGGCGAACTGGTGGACAAGTGCCACCGGGTTCCGCTCTGGATTGTGGACGGCAGCGTCTCCTCGGCCCGCTTTCTTCTTGCCGTCCAGAGTCAGCCGTCATCGCTCATGGCCGCCGACCACCTAGGCTTCATTCTCAAGGACCACCCCGAGGCCGAGGTCTGCCTGTAC
>CAZFPV010000183.1:0-4880 GCA_964521155.1 uncultured Desulfobulbus sp.
CGGTGTGGGGAGTGTTGTGGCTGTGAATGGTTGTAGGGAGGGGTGAGGGGTTCCGTTTGGGAGTGCAGGGCTGCGTGGCGATCAGCCTTCCTCGATCCGTTTGCGGAACAGGGCCAACTGCTGGTCGCGGATTTTGGGGATGTCCAGGTGGTAGATGTCTGGGGGGAAGAGAAATTGAGCCACGCCGGTGTCGAAGATCCGTTTGACCTCGTATTCGTCGTGGGCCACCTCGCGCTGGTAGATATAGTTGAGATAGGAGCGGTTGGTGTGGATGATGAACTCGATGCGCATGCCGCCCATGCGGGCGAAAAACTTGAGCATGGGGGTCTTGCCCGAACTGCCGGTGGCGGTGCTGTGATAGCTGCCGCTGGTGAGGGTGTCGGAGATGTCCTCCAGGGTCATGAAGGACTGTGCCCTGGCCGCGCTGCGGGTGAGGTGACGGACGAATCGCTTGACGTCGTTGGCTGAGTTGAGCACCGCCATCAGGCCCAGCTCGTCGTCGACGGCGCTGGCCGGGTTCTTGTCGTTCTTGCGCAGGAGTTTGATCACCTTGGCCGCGGGCGGCTTCTTGCGGATGGTGACGTAGATGGGGATGTCGGCGCCGTTGTCGCGGAAGCGCCGCCGTTTCACCAGAGTCAGTTTCTCGCCCGGGGCCGGCGTCACCTGACGCGCCTCGTCCTCGGAGAGCACAGTCACCGAGGTGCAGCTGAAGTCGGCGCTGCTGTGGGTGCTGTACAGGTAGCGGATGTCCAGATCGCCGATCTTGGAGTCGGCACTCCAGACATAGACATTGAGAAAGTTGAGGAATTCGGAAAACTTTTCGTTGATGCGCGTCTCTCGCTCGCGCTGGTCGATGGAACCGGCCAGCCCCATGAGCGCCAGTTTGCGTTTGGCCTCGAACCGGGCCTTCTTGTGGTAGCGATCGTCGAAGAGGGCCAGGAGTAAATCGACCGGGTCCCAGGCGGTGACGATCTCGTTGGTGGTCTCGATATGGGCGCTGTAGGGCGCGAAGACCTTGGCCCGCAGCGAGGCGATGACGTCGTCGGCGGTGCGGGCATACTCCTGGAGGTGGCGGACGATCTCCCGGCTAGAACCCTCGATGCCGAACATGTTGCCCAGAAGCAAGTGGGCGCGCTCTGCCGCCTTTTCGCGTCGCCCACGGTCGTGGATCAGGATCAGGGTCTCGTCGTAGCTGTTGATTCCCAGCAGATCGAAGATCTGATTGCGAACCGAGCGGTATTTGGTCTTCAGTAGCTGGTTGCGACTGATAGCCTGGGCCCAGGCTTTGCTTTCGCGGGAGAAGGGGTGGGGCAGCGGTGGTTCGTCGCCAATGGTAAAGGGGCCGTCCTGAAGCATGGCCGAAAAGACAGATTGTTGGGTCAGCAGGCTCATGGCGGCTAGCTCCGGAGCGGTCACGGAGCCAAGGGGTGCTGTCCGTGAAGAAGCTCGATGAAATTGCGCATCAGCTGGATGAGGGTTGTCTCGGTCCTGTGAGCCGCCTGTCGAGCGGCCTCGACCAGGTCCCTGGCGGCAGGCTGGCGTTTTTTTCCAGTTGCCAGCATCGAGCGGTCGTGAGCGACCCAGGCGGCCACATCTTCGGGAGCGGCGGCGTGGTTGTCGCACTGGAGGCCGACGATATGCGGCCGTCCGGCCAGACAGCATGCTTCTACCATGCAATCCCGGGAGGTTGCAAGCAGAACCAGATTGCGGGGCAGGGGCGTCTGGATCGCCTGGGTGTGCCATTTGAACAGGGGCTGGGGGCTGTCAATGCCCAGGAACAAGGGGTGTTGTCGGCCTTCCTGGGTCAGGTGGCCGTCAATGAAACCGGTGCTGCGAACATATCCTGGACCAAGGGTGGCGCCGGCGGCCTCGGCGATCAGGTGCATGCCCAGATTGAAACCGAGGCAGGGCCGGTTGAGGTGCAGCCAGGCCTGCAGGAGTCGTTTTTCTTCACGGAGAAAGGGATGCTGTCTGTCCTGATCGATGGGAAAGGGGCCTCCGAGCAGGATCAGACCATCGAAGTCGGTGAAATCGGCGGCGCTCTCCCGCCAGATTTTGGTCACCTGGAGATCGACATGCAGTGCCTGGGCAGCTTGCAGGAGGAATCGTCCGGGCGGCTGCCATTCGGTTTGCTGGAGGATGAGGAGGCGGTGGCCCATGTGCTGCGTACCCCGATGAGGAGGGCGGCTGCCCCGCGGAGAGGAGGAGAGCGGGGCAGCCTGGTGGAGAGGAGGAAGGGAAGCCTATGATGCAAGCGGCGGGCCGAGCGAAGCGCCTTCTGGAGGGGGCGAGTGGCGCCATTATTCCCGGGCGCTGGATTCGCTCCGACCGCGGTGGCGAGCCACGCCAGGCTGGCTGGGGGCTCGCTTGTACCGGACGATATCCAATTTCTGTACCAACTCTGTGTCAGAATGGTGTCGGCCAGGCAACTTATTTATATGTTACGTTAAATAATTGTTCTCGTCCAGGGGGTGCACCTGCAGAGCGAGGGGCGCACCCTTGCATTGTTGTTGGTACGCGTTCCTGTATTTCACATAAATGTGATGCATTGGCAGATTGTCGTTCCAGGCAAAAAAGAGGCAAGGTCTTGTTTTCATTTTGACAGGAGCGGCAGGGCATTGCTACCATGCTGGTATGGAGCGCTTGTGCGCGTTGCACTCCGCCGCGAGGTGGTTATGGTTGTTTGGGCAGGATTGTGGCCCTGCGCGGGGTCGTTGTCGTTTGATTGCCAAGAAGGACGTGAGCAGGAGGACAGGATGGAAGCATTGTTGCGGTGGTTCGAGGGGACGCACTTGCAGGAACAGATCAGGGATGTCGATGCCATCGGGCTGTTCAGCAACCCCTGGTTCCTCGTTCCGTTCGTGGCGCTTATGGGGTACATGCTGTACAAAAAGGCCATTGGAGATATCGTTATTCTCGCGGCGATCATGGGCGTTTGGTGGGCTTCGGGAACGCAATACATGCAAACCCTGGTGGTTGGCGACGAGTTGCAGATCAACAAGATTCTGCCGGTCCTCTTCGGCGGGGCCGTCATCCTCGGGGTCGTCATCTACCTGCTGATCAGTCGTTCCGACTGATTGCGGAGCAATCTGCATCCCCAGGCCGGTAATACGGCCGTGAATCAACTCCATCAGGATTTCAGGCCAAGGCAATGGAATACAAGAACGCCATCTTTATCGTCACCGAAGAGCGAGCCTGCCCAATCTACAATGTGGGCGAGGAGTTCAGGGTCGAGAATATGGCGTTGGCCGTGCCGGAGTCCAAGCCGGTCTGCCTGTTGATGGTGCGGGAACTGATGAAGGCGGTGGCCGAACGGAAAAACCTTGAGCGGCTGACGCCCCAGGGTTTGAAAAAGGTCAAGATCGAATGCGGCGGCTGCACCGGCCTGATCCGGTTCGAGTTCAAGAAGGAAAAGGGCTTTGCCACCCTGCAGATGAAACTGCTGGCCGCGGCCGAACAACGCGCCCGGATGCGCCATCTGGACAGGTTCTACGACACTCTGCGCCAGCTCGACATCTTCGAGCCCCTGGACGAAGACAGTCTGCGCGACCTGACCGGTCAATTGCAACTGAAGGAGTTTGCTGAAAACAAGATCGTCCTGAAGAAGGGTGACCCGGGGACCAGCCTGTACATCATTCTCGAGGGGCGAGTGGCGGTCATCGGCGACGATGGGCAGATGCTCTCCGAGA
The DNA here is from genome assembly GCA_964521155.1 of uncultured Desulfobulbus sp. Lineage (GTDB taxonomy): Bacteria > Desulfobacterota > Desulfobulbia > Desulfobulbales > Desulfobulbaceae > Desulfobulbus. The sequence continues at coordinate 3,690 of CAZFPV010000183.1, forward strand.
TGACCGTTGGCGACATCTTCGGCGAGATGAGCCTGTTGTCCGGCGAGCCCGTCACCACCACCATACACTCCAGGGATCGGACCCGCCTCGCCGCCCTTTCGAGTAAGGACTTCAAACATACCCTTAACAAGTACCCGATCCTGCAGGTCTTCTTCTATCGGATGCTGGTTGAGCGGGCCCAGGCCAACACCATGCGGGGCGGCACCATCAGCTCGGGCATGACCGGCCGGCTGTCGGAGATCAATGCCGTCGAGCTGTTCCAGCTGATCAACGCCAGCCAGAAGACCGGCCGTGTACAACTGGTGTTCGAGGACGGTCAGGCCGAAGTGGCCTTCAACGAGGGCGAATTAGTGAAGGCCCGTTTCAAGGGACTCGTCGACAAGGAGGCCTTCTTCAGCCTGCTGGCCAAGAACAACGGCAACTTCACCTACACCTCCGGTCTGTCCGCCGAAGAGAAGGAGCTGCCGGTAATTGGTGGGTTCATGGGGTTGATCATGGAGGGGATGCGACGGGTAGACGAGGGCGAGGTGCACTAGGGGCGAAGGGGGACGCCAACCTCCCTGCCTCTCGCGGATGTCCGGGACGGATGGTGCTCAGCGCTCTGCCGAGATCTTCTCGAAGATAAGGCAGGCGTTGGTGCCGCCGAATCCGTAGCTGTTGCTCATCACTACCTGCAGGTTGGCCGCCCGGTTTTCCTCGACGATGTTCCTGCCCACGGCCTCTGGGTCCATCTCCTCGATGTTGGCCGAGCCGGCGATGAAGCCGTGTTTGAGCATGAGCAGGGTGTAAATCGTCTCGTGCACCCCGGCCGCGCCCAGCGAGTGGCCGGAGAGCGACTTGGTCGAGCTGATCGGCGGATTCTGTTCGCCAAACACCTCGCGGATCGCCTGCAGTTCGACCACATCGCCGATGGGGGTGGAGGTGCCGTGGGCGTTGATATAGTCCACCGGTCCCCGGACCCCGTCCAGGGCCATCCGCATGCAGCGCACCGCCCCTTCGCCCGAGGGGGCGACCATCTCGTAGCCGTCGGCCGTGGCGCCGTAGCCGATCACCTCGCCGTAGATGTTCGCTCCTCGCCGTCTGGCCCGCTCCCACTCTTCCAGCACCACCACGCCGGCGCCGTTGGCGACGACAAAGCCGTCCCGGTTGCGGTCATAGGGGCGGGATGCCCGGACCGGGGTGTCGTTGAAG
>CAZFPV010000184.1:0-4863 GCA_964521155.1 uncultured Desulfobulbus sp.
CACCCTGGCCGCCCCGGCCGATGCACCGCCGACCATGGAGGAAGTCGTGGTCACCGCCGGCCGGATCGCCGAAGATAAGAAAACCGTCAGCGCCCACGTCAGCCTGATCGACCGGGAGGAGATCGAACAGTCCAGCGCCGCCACCGTGGCCGACCTGCTCGCCGAGCGCGGCATCGGCCACATTCAGAAGTACCCGGGCGCCATGACCGCCATCGGTCTGCGCGGCTTTCGCAGCGACACCCACGGCAACGACCTCCAGGGCCATGTGCTCATCCTCCTCGACGGCCGCCGCGCCGGCACCGGCAACGCCGCCAAACTGCTCACCGGCAACGTCGAACGCATCGAGATCATCCGCGGCCCGGCGGCGGTGCAGTACGGCTCGGCCGGCATGGGCGGGGTGGTCAACATCATCACCCGCCGAGGCGCCGAAAACGGAGGCGCGGTCGGCATTGGCGGCGGTTCCGACGACCAGGTCGAGGGCGACCTCGGTCTGACCGCGGCCAGCGGCCGCTTCGATTTCGCCGGCAGCCTCAACCTGCTCCATAGCGGCGACTACCGCACCGGCAGCGGCGCCACCTTCGCCAACACCGGCATCGACCGCCAGACCGGCATCAGCGCCAACGGCGGCTACACCTTCGCCGAACGGCACCGGGTGGGGATGACCTTCACCGGTTTCGCCGCCGAAGACGCGGGCAGCCCTGGCTTTCTCAGCCAGAACGACCTCGACGACACCACCGACAAGGACAACTGGTCCCTGGACGCCACCTATACCGGCGCGACCGCCGATGGCGCGACCAGCTGGCTGGGCCGCTACTTTCTTGGCCGGGACAAGAACACCTGGTCGGAGCCGACCGCCTCCAACCCCGACGGCTGGGACAGCGGCCTGGAATCACGCAACGCCACCGACCAGCAGGGCGCGCAGATGCAGGCCAGCCGCGATTTCGGATGTTCCACCCTGACCGCGGGCTTCGACTGGCTCGACTACGAGGTCGAAAACAGCTGGTCGCCCCAGCAGACCAGCTACGCCAACCCGGCGCTCTTTCTGCTCTCGAAGACCCCCCTCCTGAGCAAACGCCTGCATCTCGGCGCCGGCCTGCGCCAGGACTGGTTCACGGTGGAGGTGGACGAACCTGCCGGCCGCAGCGAGGACCAGAGCCATCTGACCCCGCAGGTCGGCCTCAGCTGGCAGGCCGCGGAGAGCCTCACCCTGCGGCTGCAGTATGCCGAGGGCTTCACCGTGCCCTCGGCCGACCAGCTGGCCGCCGATTTTGTCAGCTGGGGCGTCCACACCGTCGGCAACCCTGACCTCGACCCGGAGCAGAGCCGCACCTGGGAGACCGGGCTTGATTACAACCGGGCCGGCCTGACCGGCAGCCTGACCTGGTTTCACACCGACTTCAGCGACAAAATCGTGGTCGACAGCCTGGCCGACGGCTCCAGCAGCTGGAAAAACCAGGGCGACGCCACCGTCTCCGGTCTGGAGCTTGAGGCCGGCTATGATCTGGGCGTCCCCCTCGGCCTCGACTGGAGCCTTCGCCCCTATGTCCACCTCACCCTGCTCGATCAGCTGGAGGACGAGACCACCGGCCTGGATCTCCAGTATGTCAGCGCCGTCACCGCCGCCTATGGTCTGGCCGTGGACAGCGGCCGCGGCTTCTCCTGCCGGTTGAACCTCACCCATATCGGCAGCCAGGATGTCCAGGATTACGAGTCCGGGGCCTTTCCCGCGCCGGTGGTCGAACTCGACTCCGCCACCGTGGTCGACCTCACCGCCACCTGGACCGTCATGCGCTTCACCAGCGCCGGCCTGCTCAAGCTGAAGGGTTCCCTCCTCAACCTGACCGACGAGGACTATGCCTATGTCAAGGGCTACCCCATGCCTGGTCGCACCGTTTGGGCCGGCATACGCTGGGAATTCTGAGCAGGGAGGCATGCCGTGAAAACCCTGGGATCAGTAGTCCTCACCCTGGCCCTGCTGGCAATCGCAGCCCTTGTTCCGGCAGGGGCCGCGGCAGTTCCGCCGCAGCGGATCGTCTCCCTTGGCCCGGCCAACACCGAGAACATCTTCCTGCTCGGGGCCGGCGACCGGCTGGTGGCCTGCACCCTGTACTGCTCCCGGCCCGAGGCTGCGGCGCACAAGACCAAGATCGGCACGGTGATGGAAATCGACGTGGAGAAGATCCTCGCCCTGCGGCCCGACCTGATCGTCGCCACCGGCCTGACCCAGCCGCGACAGCTCGAGCAGTTGCGCCGGCTTGCCATCCCGGTGGTCCAGCTGCGCGAGCCCAAAAGCTTTGCCGAGATCTGCGATCAGTTCCTCCAGCTCGGTGCAGTACTGGGCCTGGAGGAGCGGGCCCGGGCCATCGTCGCCGAGGCCCGCGGCCGGGTGGACGCGCTCAGACGGCACGCCGCTGCCCAGCCGCCGCGCTCGGTCTTTCTCCAGATCGGCGCCCAGCCGCTGTTTGCCGCCGCCCCCGATTCCTTCACCCACGACCTGATCACCTTCAGCGGCGGGGTCAATATCGCCGCCGGGCAGCAGCGGGGCGAGTACAACGAGGAGAAGGTCCTGGCCCACAACCCTGACGTGATCCTCATTGCCATCATGGGCACGGAAACCGGCGCGGCCGGCCGGGAACGGAACCGCTGGCAGGCCCTGGTCAATCTCAAGGCAGTGCGGCAGCAGGAGGTGCACATCGTCGACTCCTACCTGATCTGCAGTCCGACGCCGGCCTCCTTTGTCGAGGCCCTGACCCTGGTGGCGGGACTGATCCACCCCGAGGCCCGGCTGGCGGGCGCGCCATGACCGCCGGGGTGATGGCGGCGCCACTGGCACGGAATTCCGGTGATGCCTGGCCCGCCAGACGATGCCGGCCATCTCGGCCTTTGGCGGCGGTGCTGGCCTCGCTGCTGCTCCACCTCTGCTGCCTGGCGTTGTTTGGCCTGGTGCGGCATGCTCCGCTGGACGGGCCACGGGAGGAGGTCATCGTGGTCAGCCTGCAGACCTTGTCCGACGGAGGCGACAACCCCGCCAACGAGGCGGGAGGCGGGGAGGCGTTGCAACCATCAAAGGCGCCGGCCAAAACCGCCGTGGCCCAGGCCCGACCTAACAGAGCGGTTGCGGCGGAGAAGCCCCGCGAGCGCGCCGCCACAACGGCCCGGATCGCGGCAAAATCACGGATCGAACCTCAGGCCGCCGCCACTCCGTCCACAGAGGCGCCAGCTGGCTCGGATACGGCCGCGACCGCCTCAGGCGAAGCATCCCCGACCGAGGGCCGATCGGAGGTCTTGGCCGAAGCCGCCACCGGGTCCGCCGGCGCAGGCAGAGGCGAAAGCCAGGCCGGTTCCTCGCCGGCCGCGCCCCGTCTCCTCCAGGGGGGACAGCCCCGGTATCCCGATATTGCCCGCCGTCGCGGCCTGGAGGGCACGGTGTTGCTCCAGGTCCTGGTCCTCGACGACGGCAGGGTGGGCGAGGCCTCGGTCCGCAGGAGCAGCGCCCATCGCCTCCTTGACGCCGCCGCTCTCGAAGCCGTGCGGGACTGGCGGTTCGCCCCGGCCTCCCAGGGCGGCAAGCCCGTGGCCATGGCCGTCGAGGTGCCGGTCGCCTTCCGCCTGACCAACGGCTGATCCTGGCGGCTCGTGGGAAATCGGCCCGGCCATCTTGTGCGGGCCCACCATCGTGCCCATAGTGACAGGGTATGCGCATCACCTTCCGCCCGGTTCGATGCTGTTGCAACCAAACGGAAGGGAAGCTAGACCGTTTGCTGTCATGGGAGGACATGATGCGGTTGCGGACAACCCTGCTGCCCCTGATCGTTGTTGTTTGCTGCGCCCTGCCCGTCCAGGCCGGGCAGAGCATCCTCTTTCTTGGCGATTCCCTGACCGCGGGCCTCGGCGTCGAGCCGGAGGAGGCCTACCCGCACCTGCTGGGTCAGCTGCTGGCCGCGGACGGGTTCGAGGTGCGGATCATCAATGGCGGCCAGAGCGGCTCGACCACGGCCAGCGCACTCGGTCGGCTCAACTGGTACGCCCGCGCCAAACCCGACATCCTCTTTCTGGCGCTGGGGGCCAACGACGGCCTGCGCGGCCTGACCCTCGAGGAGATGGGCAAGAACCTGGATGCGGTCATCGCCGCCGCCCAGGCCCGGGGCATGCGGGTGCTGCTGGCCGGGATGGAGCTGCCGCCCAACTACGGCGCCGAGTACACCGACGCCTTTCGTCGGGTGTACGCCGAACTGGCTGAACGCTACCAGATTCCGCTGCTGCCGTTCCTGCTTGCGGGCGTGGGCGGAGTGGCGGCCCTCAACCAGGCCGACGGCATCCACCCCAATGCCGAGGGGCACCAGCGCATCGCCCGCCATGTTTTGCCCTTTCTCAAGGCTCACCTCCAGCCGCCGCCGGCAAAACCCTGACAACACCCATGACCCCAATCATCGACGTCCGCGACCTGCACAAAAGTTATCCCCAACCCGAGTCCACACCGCTGCAGGTCCTCCGGGGGGCGGGATTTTCGCTGGAGGCCGGCGCCACCCTGGCGGTGACCGGCCAGTCCGGCAGCGGCAAATCGACTCTTCTGGCTCTGCTGGCCGGGCTCGACCGCCCGGACCGGGGCCGGATCGAGCTCGCCGGCCTGGACCTGGCCACCATGCCCGAGGCCGAGCTCACCCGCTTTCGCGCCGGCCACATCGGCATCGTCTTCCAGCAGTTTCACCTCATGCCGCACCTGACCGCAGCCGAGAACATCAGCCTGCCGCTGGAACTGCTGCGCCGTCCCTTTCCCCCCGCGACCATCGACGGCCTGCTCGACAGCGTCGGCCTGGGCCCGCGCCGGCATAACCTGCCCGGCCAGCTGAGCGGCGGCGAGTG
>CAZFPV010000185.1:0-4861 GCA_964521155.1 uncultured Desulfobulbus sp.
GGATAAAGACCACCGAGATCTATGCCGGAAAATACAAGCGCCTTGCCACGCAATACGCCCCCCTCTCGGCCGAGGGGAAGGCGTACATCCAGGGGATGGTGGATCACGCCTACTCGGTATTTGTCGACCATGTGGCCAGGAATCGGAGCACCACCGCCGAGGATGTGTTGGCGCGCATGGCTGATGGCCGGGTCTTCTCCGGATCCCAGGCTATTGATGCTGGATTGGTGGATAGCGTGGGCACGCTTTCTGCTGCCATTGACCGGGCCCGGTCTCTTTCCGGTCCTAAAATCTACAAAATGGGCGGAGTTGCCCAAGCAAGCGAGGAAAACATGGATCTGAAAACGTTGAAAGAGAAACACCCCGACCTGGTAGCCGAGATTACCCGGGAAGCCCAGGCGGAGATGCAGACGAAGATCACCGAGGCCGCGGCTGAGGGGAAAAGACTGGGAGCCCAGGCCGAGCGCGATCGCATCGCCGATGTGCGGTCCCAGTCTCTGCCCGGGCACGAAGCCCTTATCGCGCAGTTGGAACTGGACGGAACGTCCACCGGCGCTGACGCGGCCAAGGCCATTGTCGTGGCCGAGAAGCAATTGCGCCAGCAGGCGGGCCAGCAGCTGCAGCAGCAGGCCAACCCGCCGGTACCGGCAGCCGATGGCGGCCAGCAGGGCAAGCAGACGATCAAGCGGGAAGAGTTCGGCAAGCTGCCGGCAGCCCAGCAGGCCCAGCTGGCCAAGTCCGGCGTCACCATCATCGATTAACCGGCCCGTGCCGATACCACCACAGGAGACCATACCATGGCAAATACCCTTACCGGGCTGATCCCCACCCTTTACCTGGCTGCTGACTCGGTCAGCCGCGAACTCACCGGCCTCATCCCGTCAGTGTTCCTCAACGCCACTGCCGAGCAGGCGGCCAAGGACCAGACCATCACCTACCCGGTAGCTCCGGTCAGCAGCGCCGCGGACATCGCCCCGGGCAGCACGGCGCCGGACACCGGCGATCAGACCATCGGCAACGACAGCATGACCATCAGCAAGGCCCGAGCCGTGCCGATCCGCTGGACCGGCGAAGAGGTGGTCGGTGTGGGCTCCATGCACGAGCTGCTGCTGCGCGATCAGTTCACCCAGGCCATGCGGACCCTCACCAACGAGGTGGAGGCCGACCTGGCGGCATTGTACGCGAAGGCCTCGCGAGCCTACGGCACGGCCGGGGCCACCCCGTTCGGCACGGCCGGGGACTACACCGACGCCTCTTTTGCCCGCAAGATCCTGGTGGATAACGGCGCTCCGGAATCCGACCTGCGGCTGGTGATCGACACCACCGCCGGCGCCAACCTCCGCGGCAAACAGGCGCAGGCCCACATGGCCGGCGGCGATTCGCTGCAGCGACAAGGGGTGTTGCTGGATGTGCACGGCTTCGAGATCCGCGAGAGCGCCCAGATCAAGTATCACACCAAGGGCGCGGGTACCGGCTACGATTTCGTTACCGCGGGCGAGGCCATCGGCCAGACCACCCTGACCCTCGAGGGCGGCACCGTCAACACCACCGGCATCAAGGCGGGCGACATCGTCACCCATGCCGGCGACACCGTCAATAAGTACGTGGTCACCACCGGCCTGACCGAGACCGGCGGCGACATTGTCATCGGCGCTCCCGGCCTGCTGGTTGCCGGCGCCGACGCCAACGTGCTGACCGTAGGCAACAGCTACCGGGCCAACATGGCCTTTGCCCGCTCTGCCATCCACCTCATCTGCCGGGTTCCGGCCATGCCTCCAGGCGGTGACATGGCTGATGATGTGGTTGAGATCATGGACCCGCGCTCCGGCCTGGTGTTCCAGGTGGCGCTCTATCGCCAGTACCGGCGCATCAAGTATGAGATCGGCCTGGCCTGGGGTGTCAAGGTGGTCAAGCCCGAATGGCTGGGCCTGCTGCTCGGCTGATATGTTTGCCGAAGACGACCTGGAAATGATCCTCGAACGCTCCGGCGGGGCCATGCACACCGTGGACGGCGACCAGCTGCTCTGCCGGGTGAAGGCCCTGCCGACCGAGCCGGACGGGCTTGGCCGGGTGATGACGGCCCGGCAGGAGCTGACCCACATCGCTGGCGACACCTTCCAGCGCCGCGCCAACCACGACACCGTGGTGGACGGCCTCACCTGGGGCATCATCAGCGTGCAGGAGAAGCTCTCCGGGTTCATTGTCTGGACCATGGAGCGGGAGATCGGCTGATGTTGTCCGTACACGTCGAGCAGAGCACGATCAACGAGGTGATCCGCCAGTTTGCCTCAACGCAGGATGAGGTTGACCTGGCCCTCGCCTCGGCCCTGCGCAAGATGCGCAAGCGGATCGAGACTGCAGTCAAGCGGGATGCGGCCAAGGAGTTGCGCATGCCGCAGAAGGCTTTGGGCAAGCGGTTCTTCTCGGAGCAGATCCGCAAGGGCGATGACCTGCTCAAGGTATGGATCGGCACGCAGCCGGTGTCGCCGTTTGATCTTGGAGCCGTGAGTGTGTACGGGACTCCGGGAAAGAGCGGTGGGGTCAAGGCAGGACGCCGCACCTATCGCGGCGCCTTCCTGGCCTCCATCTACAGCAGCCGGCAAAAGGTCTGGATCCGGCTGCACTCCAAGCATTACTCGCCAGAGCTGTATCCAACCAGGCATCGGCCGGGAGATCGTGGCCTGGGAGATGATGCCGTCCTGCAGGGCCGCTTCCCGGTGGTGCGGGCGGCAGTGCCCGTCGATGCGGTGTTGGAGCGGGTGGTCGACCGTGACAACGACGCCATCCTCGCCGAATTCATCAAGGTGTTCACCCAGGAGCTCAACTTCTACACCAACGTCCGAGGCAAGGCATGACCGAGGAATTCTTCACCGCGCTGAAAGCCCGCCTGGTCGAACTGACGCAGGACCTGCGCTATCCGCACAAGCCGTCTGGTACGCAAGTCGCGCCCCAGATCATCGACATCATGCTGCCCCGGCCCACCGGGGAGGTGGCCGAGGCGGAAGAGTACCCCTTTGTGCGCTGGCTGGTGCATAAGGGGATGTTCATGCGGCAGGGGCTCTTGCCCTTCTCCGTGGTGCTCGATGCCGGGATCTATACGGACGGGGATTCCTTCGACGGCAATACGGCCATCATGCAGCTGTGCGGGGCTCTCGGCAAGATCATCGAGGTTCCCCGCCTGGCGATGTACCGCATAGATGAGCCGATACGGTTCGCAGTCGGCAATCCTGGTCCGGAAGATGGCAACCCCGGGGTGCAGGCGCATCCGTACTACCACGGCCGCCTCTTCTTGGACTTTTCGATATCAACCATCAGGAAACAATAATTTTATTTACAGGAGTAACACACCATGAGCGCACCTTTTTCTTTCATCGGCGCGGCCGATGCCTACGTTGACATCCTCACTGATGAGGGTGTTCGCACCGGACTGGAACTGAAAGGCAACTGCACCGAGTTCGTCCCCAAGCCTGACAGCGATCGCAAGGAGCAGAACGCCACCGGCCGCAGCAATTACGGCCAGGTGCTGGCGTCGGTCACCCTGCCTAAGCCCATGACCGCCAAGATCACCTTCAACCAATTGGACGCGGCCCTGTTCGCGGCCGCGTTTTTTGGCACCAACTCCGCCCTGACGCAAGCCGAGGGAGAGGTGACGGCCGCCCAGGAGGTCACCACCATCCCCGACAAGTGGGTGGAGATCGGCAAGTACATGATCAGTGACGTGGTGGTCAAGGATGCGGCCACCGGTCTGGTCACCTATGTGGAAGGCACCCACTATGAGATCAACCCTCGCTTAGGCATGATCAAGGCGATCAGCGGCGTATCCGGAGGCATTGCCAACGGAGCGGCGGTGGACATTACCTATAAATATGCGGCGGTGAACGGCACCACCATGGCGGCCATGACCAAGAGCAATGTGCGTATCCGCATCAAGCTCGATGGCCAGAACTTCGCCGATGGCCGCAACTTCATCACCGACATCTACCAGATGCGGTTGGCCCCGACCAGCGAGTTCAGTTTCATTGGCGCCGACTTCGTTGACGTCACCTTCGAGGGTGCTTTGGAGACGCCGACAGGCAGCTCCGAGCCGATGAAGCACATCTGGCTGAGCTAAAAAAACGCGTGAAATTATAACCGAAAATATAACCAGCAATTGAAGATGTGCAAAAAGTCAAGGAGGTAGCATGGCCAGGGAAACCCCTTTTGTAGGCAAGACCGTCGTGGTCAGGCAGTTGACGGTGCGCGAGGTGGAGGAGTTCTTCGACGGCGCCGGAGACGTGCGGATCACCACCGCCGATCTGCTCATGAACAGGACCATGCCGGCTGCGGTGGTGTGCGTGGCGACGGGATTGAAGCCGGAGGATCTTGCCGGCGAGGTGGCGCCGTCGGAGCTGGCTGTACTCTGGGAGGCGGTGGAGGCGGAAAACCCTTTTTTTCTCCAGGCGCTGGAGCGACTCGGCGCCCTGGGGGTCAAGGCGGCAAGGCTCCAGGAACCAGCATCCGCACTGCCGTCTGTCTCCTTGCCCGGGCAGGATTTGGCGCCGGGGTGATCGACTGGCCCTGGTCGTGGTTCGAGGCTGCCTGTCAAGTGGCCCAGGGGAAGGGGTAACCCTATCTCTGGGTGATCACGACAGCGCGTCCAGCAGGGCGCGGGCGGCAAAGGCGAAAACGAGGGCCGCGACCAGGGCAACCGGCCAGAGCAGGGCCGCCGCGTCCACCCACGGCTGACTGGTCACGCCGGCCAGCATCGCGGGAGCGAGGCACAGCAGGACGCAGAGTGCTTGAGATTTCATGATGGCATCTCCCGCCGTCAACCACAGCGAATAGAGCAAGAAGGACATGGCAAAGAAAGCAACCCTTGAAC
>CAZFPV010000186.1:0-4857 GCA_964521155.1 uncultured Desulfobulbus sp.
GGCCATGGCTGGTCAGCACAGCCCGCCCGAGGCGGTTGTTCTCGGCTGTACCACCGGCGGCATCCTGACCACCGAACAGCTGCTGCGCGAGCGGGTGGACGACAAAAAGGCCTTCCAGTACCATGGCCTGTTCAGCTTGGCCGAGGACATCGCCGATTGCTGCGGCTGCACCGGCCCGGCCCTGGCCGTGTCCACCGCCTGCTCCTCCGGGGCGCTCGCCCTGGCCCTGGCCCTGCGGCTGCTGCGTTCGGGCCGGGTGGGCAGCGTGCTCGCCGGCGGCGTCGATTCGCTCAGCCGGCTGACCTATTTCGGTTTCCATTCACTGCAATTGGTGGACGTTCACGGCTGTCGGCCGCTGGACGCCAGCCGCCAGGGACTGGCGGTGGCCGAGGGTGCGGCCCTGCTGCTGTTGACCACCGAGCGGCCCGAGCAGCCCCTGGGCCTGCTGCTTGGCGCCGGGCTCAGCTGCGACGCCCACCATCCGACCGCGCCGCATCCCGAGGGGCGCGGCGCTCGCGCCGCCATGGCCGCCGCCCTGGCCGATGCCGGGCTTGGGCCCAACGACATCGACCACATCAGCCTGCACGGCACCGGCACTCCCGATAACGATCTCGCCGAGGCCCAGGCCATCCGCGACCTTTTTCCCCACCCGCCGCCGCTCGCCTCCATCAAGGGGGCTACCGGACACAGCCTGGCTGCGGCCGGGGCCATCGAGGCGGTGGTCGCGGCCCTGTCCGTCGACCGCTCGTTCATTCCCGGAACCACCGGCTGCCGGCAGCCGGATCCGGCCTTGGGTCTTTCGCCGCAATTGACCTGCACCAGCCAGCCGGTGCGGACCGTGCTCTCCAACTCCTTTGGTTTTGGCGGTAATAACGGCTCCCTGGTCATCGGCCGGGCGGACACTGATTCGGCGAAGCTGCCGGTGGCACAAAACGATACGGGTGAGTTCCTCGCGGTTCATGGTAGCGCCTGCCTGACTGGAACCGGCCTAGGGCAGGCCACCCTGGATCGCCTGCTGGCGGGCAAGTCGGCCGCCGGCAGGTTTGCCGCCGAGCAGATCGAGGCCCTCTTGCCGGCTCGGCTCATTCGCCGCCTCAAGCGCCTGCCCCGCCTGGCTCTGCTGCTCGCCATCGCTGCCCGTGATGAGGCCGCTGAACGTGAGAAGCCGGCGGCAGTATTCCTGGGTACTGGCTGGGGTGCACTCTCCGAGACCTGGGATTTTCTCGACCGGCTCACCGAAACCCGGGAGCAGTTCCCCAGCCCCATCGACTTCGTCGGCTCGGTGCACAATGGTGCGGCCGGGCAGATTGCCATGCAGTTCCAGGCCACTTCGGCCAACTGCACGGCTAGCGGCGGCGACTACTCTTTCGAGCAGGCCCTGCTGGCGGCCCAGGCACTGCTGGGACCGACGGAATCGGCAGTGCTGTTGGGCGCGGACGAAGGCCACGATCGTCTTTCCCCCCTGCTCGACGGCTCGATTACGCCTGGCGACAGCCTGGCCGACGGCGGCGGGGCCTTGTACGTTAACCGCGATCCGCAATGTGCTCGCTGCCTTGTCCGCCTGGCCCTGTATGGCCGAGGCGGCGGCGAGCATCTGACCACGCGGCTGGTCGAATCCCTGGGCGGCGCGGTCCGGCTCCGCGAACGGTGCGTCGCGGTTTTTGCCGGGACTCCGGCCGGGGCCATCGACCAGGGCGAGCGGCAACTGGCGGAATTGTTCGAGCAGATTGGCGGCCCATTGCCGCTGTGGCGCTATCGCGATGGCATCGGTCAGTTTGCATCGGCCTCGGCCGCGGCCTCGGGCCTGGCCGCTGCGCTGGTGGCCGCGGGTGCGGTGCCAAGCAGACTGGCTGGAATTGGACGAGACATCGCAATCAAGCCCGGCCAAAGCATTCTCGTGCTCGGCACCGGCCCCTGTCTGACCGCCATGGAGTTCCGAAGGCCTTGAATATCCTCCTAATCTCGCCCAACACCCTGACCTCGCCCTATCCGGTCTACCCCCTGGGCCTGGATTACGTGGCCGGTTCGGTGGGGCAGGAGCATGCGGTGCGGATCGCCGACCTGAACCTGCTGGACCTGGCCGGGCTCGAACAGCTGCTTGCCGAATTCGCGCCCGCGCTGATCGGCATCGCCTGTCGCAACATTGACACCACCGACGGCCGCGACCCCCAATTCCTGCTCGACGGCAGCCGCCAATTGATTGCCTGGCTGCGAGAGCACACCCGAGCCATCATCGTCTGCGGCGGCAGCGGCTTCACCATCATGCCGGCGGCCATCCTGGCCTTGCTCGGGGCCGACTACGGCCTCATTGGCGAGGGCGAGCGGTTTGGCCTGCTGGTTGCCGCCCTGGCCGAGGGGCGCGACCCAGGCGAAATCCCTGGGGTGCTGAGGGCCGGCCAGGCGGCCTTAACCCCTCCGCCCTGGCAGGGGCCAAGGCAGCGCCGCTTCGCCGCCGAATCCGGGCATCACCGGTTTTATCTCGAACGCGGTGGCATGTTGAATCTGCAGAGCAAGCGGGGCTGCGCCTTCCGCTGCCTCTATTGCCCCTACCCCCGCATCGAGGGCGCGGCGCACCGACTCTATCCGCCCGAAGCGGTGGCGCGGGAGGCGCTGCTGCTTCGGGATGCCGGCGCCCGCTACCTCTTTGTCACCGATTCGGCCTTCAACTCCGACGTCAGCCACAGCCTGGCCGTGGCCCAGGCCTTCCAAAAGGCCGGCCTGGGCATCCCCTGGGGCGCCTTCTTTGCCCCCGTGCGCCTGCCCGCCGACTATTTTGCGGTCATGGCCGAGGCGGGCTGCCGCCACGTTGAATTCGGCACTGAGTCGCTGGCCGGCAGCATGCTCAAGAGCTACCGCAAACCCTTCCGGGTAGAGGATGTCCTCGCCGCCCACCAACAGGCGAGAGCGGCCCGGCTGCATGTGGCCCACTACCTGCTCCTCGGCGGACCGGGCGAGTCGACGGCCACGGTGGCCGAGACCCTGGACCGGATCGAGCAGCTGCCGAGAGCGGTGTTCTTTTTCTTTGTCGGCATCCGCATCTATCCTGGCACAGGCCTGCACGAGACCGCCGTGGCCGAGGGTCGGATTGATCGCGAGGCCGACCTGCTCCGGCCGGTGTTCTATCAGCCCGAGGCCATCGCTTTGGGCGAGATCGAGGCCATGGTGAGCGAGCGGGCTCCCGGACGCGGCAACTGGGTGGTCGGTGCGGGCGGCGATGCGGCCGCCGGAATGGTCAGCCATCTGCATCGGCGCGGTCTGACCGGCCCGCTCTGGGAACATCTGGCACGATAAGCGCCGCGAAGGGGCGGCGTCTTGGGCGCCAACCGGCTGGCATCCTTGCCGCACAGTGGCAAGGTTTCTTATTTTCCATGGAAAAGTCCGTATTTTGCGTGGACACAGGACAGTCTGATGTGGTATTCGTTGCTCGATTTGACCAAGACCGATGCCGGCTGCGTGAAGGCCCGGGTCTCGGTCCCTGGCGACTCACCCTGGTTTTCCGGTCATTTCCCCGACACCCCCATTCTGCCGGGCATCGCCCAACTGCACATGACCGCCGAGGTCATCGCCCGATCCATCGGGGAGCAGGTGTCCATCCAGCGGGTCAGCAGGGTTAAATTTAAACGAATCGTCCGCCCCGACGAACCGCTCGACATCCAAGCGACAGCCTCGGACCCGGACCGCTCCTACACCTTCAGGATCACTCACCAGGCCGAAGAGGTCTGCTCCGGCAGCATGCTCCTGGCCGTACAACCGCACCAGATTCCCATGACCAAAGACATCAAGCCCACCATCACCCGCATCGCCGAAATCATCATCAACGAACTCAAACTGGAGGATGTGACCCCGGCGACCTTTAATCCCGACCTCGACCTGGTGGACGAGGTAGGCATCGACAGCATGGACCTGGCCACCATCGCCCTGGTGATCCGGGACGAGTTCGGCATCCGCATCGATGAGGACGACTACCCCAAGCTGACCACCATCCGCATCATCGCCCAGTACATCGCCGACAAGCAGAGCAGCGGCGAATGAGATGAGCGTGCAGCAGACCGCGGGGCAAAGCTGGCGCTTTGGCGACATCCTCGCCGCCCCGGCCATCCGGGAGCGGTGGGAAAAGGTCCGCAGGTACTTCTTCCTGCGGGAGTCCACCTACGACATGACCAGCCGCTGCAACATCCGGTGCGAGGGGTGCTACTATTTCAACGGCGACAAGCAGTTCGCGCCCGAGAACCGGGATGCGTCCGCCTGGGGCGAACTGATGGCAGCCGAACGGGAGCGCGGCATCACCTTTGCCGTCCTGGCCGGGGCCGAGCCCGCGCTGGCGCCCGAACTGTGCCGGATCTGCGCCGACCACATCCCTCACGGGGCCATCGCCACCAACGGTCTGAAGCCGATACCCCGCGACATCGATTACCGCATCCACCTCTCGGTCTGGGGCAACGACCGCACCAGCCGCCAGCTCCGGGGCGCCAGCGACATGCTCGCCCGCCAGCTGGACAATTACCAGGACGACAGCCGCGCGGTTTTTGTCTACACCTTCACCCCGGACAACATCGACGAGGCCCGAGAGGTGACCGCCCAACTCGCCGATTGCGGCCAGCAGGTGACCTTCAACATGTTTTCCGCCCCGGTCGGCTACCAGGGCCCGCTCCGGCACACGCCCGCGTCGCTGGCCGCCGTCCGGGCGATGATGACCGACCTGCTCGCGGCACATCCGCAGGCCGTGCTGTTCTCGGCCTACAACATCGTCGCCCACACCGAGACGCGCGGCCTGCACGAGCTCTTCTCCTGCACCTACCCGCGCCGCAACCCGTCCACGGCCGTCGGTCTTGGTCGGTCGTTCCGGCAGTACCGCAC
>CAZFPV010000187.1:0-4836 GCA_964521155.1 uncultured Desulfobulbus sp.
CTTGTCCTTGTCCGCGTCCAGGGATTTGGGTTCTTCCTCTTTCTTGGTTGCGTCCTTGAAGTTGCGAATCCCCTTGCCGATGCCACTGCCGATTTCCGGCAGCTTGCCGGCCCCGAAGATAATGACGACAATGACCAGGATGACGATCAACTCAGGCATTCCGAGTCCGAACATGGCGACACCTCGTAGATTTTGCAGGACAGAAAGTTAAAAAGAGATTGATAATAGCATTGCCGCGGCTTTCCTGTCAACCGCCATTGCCGCGGCGACCGAGGGGCGCGGCAATCTCGCTGATCCGGGCCAGGATACCCGCCTCATCCAGGGTCAGGAGCTGCCGATTGCGCATCACCAATCGGCCGTCGATCACCGAATGGATAACGTCGCTGCCTCGGGCCGCGTAGACCAGATGCGATACCGGGTTGTAGAGCGGGGTCAGGTGCGGCTGATCCATATTAAGCACGATGCAGTCCGCCCGCTTGCCCGCCTCCAGGCTGCCAATGCAATCGTCTGCACCCAGCACGGCGGCGCCGCCCAGGGTGGCCGCGCGCAGGGTGGCGGCCGCAGGCATGACGGTCGGGTCCATGCAGGCCACCTTCTGGATCTTGGCGGCCGTGCTCATCTCGCCGAACAGATCAACATCGTTGTTGGAAGCGCTGCCGTCGGTGCCGAGACCCACGGTCACCCCCGCCGCCAGCAGCTCAGCCACCGGGGCGATGCCCGAGGCCAGTTTCAAGTTGGACTCGGGGCAGTGGGCCACTTTGACGCCCCGCTCGGCCAGGAGCGCGATCTCCGCCCCATTCAGCCGGACGCAGTGGTCGGCAACCACATGGGGCCCGAGCAATCCCAAGGCTTCAAGATGCTCCACTGGCCTGCGGTCGTAGCGTTCCAGGCAGGTGCGGGTTTCCTCGTCGTTCTCGGCCAGATGGATTACGTAGAGCACCCCCTCGTCCCGGGCCATCGACCCCAGCCGGGTCAGCAGATCGGGCGAGCAGGTATAGACCGCGTGCGGATCGATGGTCACGGTGATGCGCGGGTGATGACGGTAACGATCGAGCAGGTCTTTGGTATAGGCAAAGCCGTGTTCCAGCTCGCCATAGTTGGGCGAGGGAAAATCGTAGAGCACCTCGCCCACCCAGGCGCGCATGCCCGACTCCTCGACCGCCCGGGCCACGTCGGCCGCAAACAGGTACATGTCGCAGAATGAGGTGGTGCCGGACTTGATCATCTCGCATATCGACAGCAGCGTCCCCTGATAGACTAGCTCGCCGGTCAGGGCCGCCTCCCGCGGGAAGATATGCTCGGTCAGCCACTGCATCAGGGGCAGGTCGTCGGCAAGCCCGCGGAACAGGGACATGGCCGCGTGGGTGTGGACATTGACCAGCCCGGGCATGATCAGGCCCCGCGGCTCGGCGATGACCTGGGCTGAAGGATGACGGGCCTCCAAGTCTGCGGCCGGGCCAACCTCGAGGATGGCGTCGCCGGCGATGGCGATGCCGCCCTCGCGGAGGATCGTCCCTGCCCTGTCCATGGTCAGCAGGTACTCGCCGGTCAGCACCAGGTTCGCCTGTGGCCCGTTCATGCCGGCAGCTCCTCCAGAGTGTGGGTAATCAGCCGTTGCAAACGCGGCTCAGCCGCGCGGGCGGCGGCGATGATCTCCTCGATACGGATCGGCTGGAAACGGTCGGGGTCGTTGACGTTGGCCACCACCGACAGCCCCAGCACCCGCATGCCGGCGTGGATGGCCACCAGGATCTCCGGCACCGACGACATGCCCACCGCATCGGCGCCGATCATCCGCAGATAACGGGTTTCCGCCGGGGTCTCCAGGCTCGGACCGGGGACGCAGACGTAGGCGCCGCAGGTCACCTCATCGAGTCCATGCCGCTTGGCCACCCCCAGGGCTATCTGCTGCAGTTGCGGGTCGTAGGGGGTGGAGCAATCGGGAAATCGCGGTCCCCACTCGTCGACGTTGGCGCCGCGGAGGGGATTGTCTCCCAGCAGGTTGAGGTGATCGGCAAGGATCATGATCGTGCCCGGCCGGAAGGTCGGGTTGAGGCCGCCGCTGGCGTTGGTGACGATGGCCGTGCGCGCACCCAGGAGGGAGAGGACACGAATGGGAAAGGCCACCTCGCGGGCCGAGTAGCCCTCGTAGTAATGAAACCTGCCCTGGAGGACGGCAACCTGTTTCCCAGCGAAAATCCCGAACACCAGGTTGCCATCATGGCTCTCTACCGTGGAGCGGGGGAAATGGGGAATCTCGCTGTAGGCGATGCTGGTCGCCCCCCGCATCGCCCCAGCCAGGTGCCCCAGGCCGGTGCCCAGTTGAATGACCACCTCCGGCTCCTCGGCAATGCGATTGCGGAGAAAGGCGGCCGCTTCCTCGACCTGCTGCCGGTGCCGGGTGATGTCGATCATGACTAGAAGCTCCTCAGTGCAAACCGTGCGTGGCGATGAAACCCTGAATCACGCTCCGGTCGGCGGCGAGCACCTCACAGCGGCTCTCCCGATTGGCAAGATCAGCCAGGGCGGGCGGCAGGGGCGGCTCGCTGCCGATGGCGCGGAAGACCGCGTCGCCGAACTTGGCCGGATGGGCCGTGGCCAGGCAGATCACCGGCCGGTTCGGGTCGCGCAGTTCCTGCGCCGCCCTGACCCCGACCGCGGTGTGCGGGTCGAGCAGGTAGCCATGTCGGCGGTGAAACTCGCCGATGGTCTCGATGGTCTCGGCCTCGGAAACCGAGCAGGACAGCATGTCCTCGGCCACCCGTTCGCGGAAGGCGGAGAGATCGAGCCTGCCGGCGGCGGCAAAGCCTTCCATGTCCCGCCGCACCCGGGTGCCGTCCTCGTCATGCAGGTAATAGAGGTAGCGTTCGAAGTTGGAGGCGATCTGGATGTCCATGGAGGGGCTGCTGGTGGCGATGACCTGGCCACGTGAATAGTCGCCCTGATTGACGAACCGGGTCAGCAGATCGTTGGCGTTGGTGGCCAGGATCAGCCGGTGGATACTGCCTTGGGGCATGAGCCGGCGGGCGACGTAACCTGCGAAGATGTCGCCGAAGTTGCCGGTGGGTACGGAAAAATCAACGCTGTCGTGGCCGAGCTTGCGCAGTTTGAGCGAGGCAAAGACGTAATACACCACCTGGGCCAGCACCCGCGCCCAGTTGATCGAGTTGACCGCGCCCAGGCGGTAGCGGTCGCGGAACTCGAGGTCGCCAAAGATCTCCTTGACGATGCTCTGGGCGTCGTCGAAGGTGCCGTGCACGGCAATGTTGAACACATTGGGGTCGAGCACCGTGGTCATCTGCAGGGCCTGGATGGGGCTGGTGCGGCCGTGCGGATGCAGGATGAAGATGTTGATGCCCGCCTTGCCGCGCACCCCGGCAATGGCGGCGCTGCCGGTGTCGCCCGAGGTAGCGCCGAGGATGTTCATGAAGCCGCCGGTGCGGGCGAGCACGTACGCAAACAGGTTGCCCAGCAGCTGCAGGGCCACGTCCTTGAAGGCCAGGGTCGGGCCATGGAACAACTCCAGAATGTAGAGGTCGCCCTGCCTGCACACCGGAGTCACCTGCGGGTGGGCAAAGCTGGCGTAGGAGCGCTCGACCAGGTCTTCTAGATCATGGGCCGGGATGTCGTCGATGAACAGCGACAGGATTTCGCGGGCAAGGTACTGGTACGGCAGATGCTGCCAGCGATCGAGCATGTCGACATCCACCCTCGGCAGGGTCTCGGGCAGCAGCAGGCCGCCGTCCCGGGCCAGCCCCATCATCACCGCATCCTGAAACCGCAGGGGCGCGATCCCGCCCCGGGTGCTGATATAACGCATGAACGTGTTCCTTTGAATGGTATTATCGCACACGCTTACCCATTGGCTCAGCGTGTGTTTGCTTTAGGACAATGCACCGGAAGATACGCCGTCCACCAAGCTCTCCCCCTCCATCTCGGCGGGGATGGGCAACCCCATCAGAGTCATGATGGTCGGGGCGATGTCCTTGAGCGCGCCGCCGGAGCGCAGGTGTACACCCTCACAGGCGTCGGCCACCACGATGAACGGCACCGGGTTGAGGGTGTGGGCGGTGTGCGGCCCGCCGGTCTCGGGATCAACCATCTGCTCGGCATTGCCGTGGTCGGCGGTAATCAGCATCACCCCGCCGCGCTCGCGAATATAGGCCTCGATGCGGCCGACGCAGCGGTCCACGGTCTCACAGGCGGCGACCGCCGCGGCCATCACCCCGGTGTGGCCGACCATGTCGCCGTTGGCGAAGTTGAGGATCACCATGTCGTAGGGCGCGCCTGCGGCCTCGCGTTCGGCTAGGGCCCGCAGCAGGGTGTCGGTCACCTCCACGGCGCTCATCTCCGGCTTGAGGTCGTAGGTGGCTACCTCGCGCGGCGAGTTGATCAGCAACCGATCCTCGCCCGCATAGGGTGTCTCGTTGCCGCCGTTGAAAAAGTAGGTGACGTGGGCGTACTTCTCGGTTTCGGCGATGCGCAGCTGCCGCCGGCCAGCGCGGCTGACCTCCTCGCCGAGGATGTGGGTCAGGGCCACCGGCGGGAAAGCGACCGGGAAGGTGAAGTCGGCCTCATACTCGGTCATGGTCGCCAGTTGCAGCAGGCGCGGGCGGTTATCGACATTGAAGCCTACAAATCCGGCGTCGCCAAAGGCGTGGCAGAGCTCGCGCACCCGGTCGGCGCGGAAATTGAAAAACAGCACTGCATCCCCGTCCGCGATCCGGCCCACCGGTCGGCCGGCCCCATCAACCAGCACGGTCGGGACAATGAACTCGTCGGTCTCGCCACGGCCGTAGGCGTCGCGCACCACCGCCATTGGATCAATGGATGTGG
>CAZFPV010000188.1:0-4820 GCA_964521155.1 uncultured Desulfobulbus sp.
TCTGGAAAGCCATCTCCAGCGACTGCTCGGCATTGAGGCGGGGGTCGCAGGTGGTCAGGTACCGCAGCCCCAGCTGGTCGCCGGAAAGTTCCCGCGCCCCGCCAATGCACTCGGTGACGTCGTCACCGGTCAATTCGAAATGCACCCCGCCCGGGATCGTGCCCTCCACCCAGTTCAACTCGAAGAAACACCGCAACTCGGACAAGATGTGCTCGAAATCCCTGGTCTTGTGACCGGAGGGGGCGCTGAAGGTATTGGCGTGCATGGGGTCGCAGGTCCACAGCACCTGCAGGCCCGACTTGCGCACGGCCCGCAGCAGCGGCGGCAGCATCTTTTCGATTTTGTTTGCGCCGAAGCGGGTGATCAGGGTGATGCGACCGGGCTCGTTTTCCGGGTTGAGCCGCTCGATGATGGCCAGGATGTCGTCGATCTGGTAATTCGGCCCCACCTTCATGCCCAGCGGGTTGCGCACGCCCCGGAGGAACTCGATGTGGGCGCCGTCAATCTGGCGGGTGCGGTCGCCGATCCAGAGCATGTGGGCCGAACAATCGTACCAGCCGCCGGCAATGGAATCCTCGCGGGTCAGGGCCTGCTCATAGCCAAGGAACAGGGCTTCGTGCGAGGTGAAGAACTGGGCTTCCTTCAGCTGCGGCGTATCGGTGGGGATGCCGATGGTCTCCATGAACTTGAGGGCCTGGCTGATCTGCTTGGCCATGCGCTCATAGGAGCGGCCCATGGGCGACTGTTTGACAAACTCCTGATTCCAGGCCTGGACCCGGTGTAGCGAGCCGAAGCCGCCCCGGGTGAAGGCCCGCAGCAGGTTCATGGTCGCGGCCGAGAGATGATACCCCTTGAGCAGTCGTTCCGGATCGGGAATCCGCGCCGCAAGCACCGGTTCGGCGGAGTTGGCCATGTCGCCGCGGTAGCTGGGGATCTCGACCCCATCGACCATCTCGGTGTCGCTGGAGCGCGGCTTGGCGTACTGACCGGCGATGCGGCCGACCTTGACCACCGGCTTGTTGCCGGCATAGGTGAGGATGACCGCCATCTGCAGAAGCACCTTGAGGCTCTCGCGGATGTTGGGAGCGGTGCAGCGGGAGAACTCTTCCGAGCAGTCGCCGCCCTGAAGAAGAAAGGCCTCGCCCCGGACCGCCTTGGCCAGCATGGCCTTGAGGTCGCGGATCTCGCCGGCGAAGACCAGCGGCGGCAGCAGGGACAGAGTTTTGACGATCTCGTCGTAGTGCTCCTTGTCCGGCCACTTGGGCTGCTGCAGGGCGGTCAATCGTTGCCAGCTGGTCTTGCTCCAGACGTCCTTGTTCTCCATGGTCTTCATCGCGTTCCTTCCAGGTTCATCGTGTGGTGGCCGTCCCCGATCCAAATCGGAGCCGCGGCCTGGTTACTCATGCGCCGAATCCGTCATGCAGGAGCCGCCGGCGCAGCAGACTTCCTGATCATAGACGTTGAGAATGCGCAGGGCCTTGTCGCGCCGCCCCGGATCGACATAGGGGGCAAAGGCGCACTGCCGCCGCAAAATCCCGGCCTGCTCCCGAATAGGAATGCAGTCCATGCCGGTGGCCAGCACCCGTCCCTGTTCGGTTTCCAACAGTTCGGCGTCGCGGCCGTTGGTGACGATCGCCAGCGGGATGCGGTAGTCGGGGTCGAGCACCCGAGCCGCGGCCACCGCTGCCCGCTCCCGGGTCACCAGCGATCCCGGGCCGTAGCGGAGGATGAACAGCCGCCGCCCCTCGATCCGGGCAGTCAGCTCGATCAGGGTCCGCGTCCGGCTCTGGTTGTAGCAGGTGTCGATGGTCAGCCGCGGTTCCAGTTCGTCCTTGCCGTAACCGAGCCGCTCCACCAGCAGGCGGGCCAGATCCTGACGGGTCCGCTCGTCGTCGGTGTCGGGCAGGGTCTCACCGGTGAGGTAATCCTGCAGTTCGCCATAGACGATATGATGGCCCGAGGTATCGATCATGGGAAAACCCTGGAAAAGACAAGGGGAACGGCCGAAACGGGGGCGGCTACGCCTCTGACCCGAAGCG
This sequence comes from uncultured Desulfobulbus sp., assembly GCA_964521155.1. Taxonomy (GTDB): domain Bacteria; phylum Desulfobacterota; class Desulfobulbia; order Desulfobulbales; family Desulfobulbaceae; genus Desulfobulbus. The sequence goes on from CAZFPV010000188.1 coordinate 2,040, forward strand.
GACGACGATGCGCCCAACGCCTCAGCGCTCCGTCGAGGCCGATGTTCAGGCAATAGCGGCAGCAAACGGTGATCGATTAGGTAAATGCATCGCGAAAGGTTTGTCAATCAGCAATTTCGGCGACCCCAGCCTGACCGTTGAGGCCCGGCGGCATGACCCTGGGGGCGGAGCACATTGGAGCCCCAGGAAAAACTGGCCCGCGCTCTGGTTATTGGGTATGCTGCCGACGTTGCGTGCAAGGCACGCCCGCACCGAGACGACGCGCGCCGTCCGCGCCCCTTCCCCCCTGACGAGGCCTTCCATGACAACCGAATCCGCATCCAGCACTCCCGCCGGCCAGTGGCTGAAACTCACCTTCTTCTGCCCGACCCGGCTGCTCGAACCAGCGGCCGATCTGCTGGGCGTACTCAGCGGCGCCGGCGTGGAGCAGAGCCCGGAAACCGAAATCGGCGCCTTTGTCAGCGGCTTCTTTCAACTGCCGGCCGGCAGCGACGATGCCGGCCACCCCGGCGCCACGGCCATCCTGGCCGAGGTCGAGGCGCGGATGACCGAGCTGTTCGCGCTCTACGATCACACCCTGGAGCCGCCGGTGATCACCATCCTGGCCGACGAGGACTGGGCCACCAGCTGGCAGCAGTATTTCAAGACCTTCGAGATTATCCCCGGCCTGGTGATCAAGCCCTCCTGGGAGGAGTACCAGGCCGAGCCGGGCCAGCATGTGCTTGAACTCGATCCGGGCATGGCCTTCGGCACCGGCCAGCACGCCTCGACCCGAATGGCGCTCGCCCTGCTCGCCCGGGCCCTGCGTGACAAACTGCGCCCGCAGGCGCTCGACGTCGGCACCGGCACCGGCATCCTGGCCATGGCCATCGCGGCCTTCGGCGCCGCACGTGTGCTGGCCGTGGACAACGACCCCGAGGCGGTGGCCGTGGCGCGGGAGAACATCGCCATCAACCGCATGGAGGGCGTGATCGAGGTTGGCGACACGCCGGCCGGGATGGTCGCGGGCCAATTTCAGCTCGTCCTGGCCAACATTGTCCACGATGTGCTGGTGGAACTGGCTCCGGTGCTGACGCGGCTGACCGAGCCCGGCGGCTGTCTCGTCCTGGCCGGCATTCTCGCGGGCCCGCAGGAGGAGAACATCCTCGCGGTCTACGGCCGTCTCGGCTGCCGCCTGCTTGAGTCCCAGCATCAGGACGAGTGGGCGGCCCTGCTGCTGGAGCGCGGCTGAGGCCGCCTTCAGGCGAGCATGGCCTGCCAGTCCAGTGCCGGAAAGGTGCGGTGGAGCATGTGATCGTCGTCCACCAGATCAATTTCGGCGGCGGCGAAGGTCCGCCGGGCAATCGGCAGCACCAGGGCGGGCGGGGTGACCACGTCGTCCCGGCCGATGACGATGCGGGTGGGAATGGTGATTTTCTCCGGCGGCGGTACGAACTCGGCAAAGTTGAGCGCCGGGGCAAGCAGGATCAAGCGCTCGCACTGTTCCGGCGCGCGGATGGCGTGGCAGGTGGCCATCAGGCCGCCGAAGCTCGATCCCACCAGCACCAGGCGAACCAGGCCCCGGCACTGGGCCGCCAGCTGTTCCAGGCGATCCTCCAGGCTGCCGTGGTAGTCCTGGATACGCATGTGCGGAAAATGGCGGGCAAACCATTGCGCCTTGGTGCCCTGGATGGACGAATCCAGGCCGTGGAGAAACATTGCTGTGGTTGGCATGGGACCTCTCGTATCGGGTTGTGATCGAGCCGGGCATTGTACCACGGCGCGCCGAGAACGCAACTCGTTGATCCGCCAGAAAGAATGAACCATGGACAAATCACCGGCCCTGCGGTATATTCGCGAGGCTGTTTCCGCGGACCACTTTCTCCCCGAACGCTGGCCCGCTTTTTTTGTCCGCTCGATCCCGGGCGGCGTCCCATAGAACCACAGGCACCAGACGTGAGCACTCCGCAGCACAAGGAAATCCAGAAACGCCGCACCTTTGGCATCATCAGCCATCCGGACGCCGGCAAGACCACCCTTACCGAAAAACTGCTGCTCTTCGGCGGCGCCATCCAGATGGCCGGCGCGGTCAAATCGCGCAAGACCGCCGTCCACGCCACCAGCGACTGGATGGCAATCGAGCGCGAGCGCGGCATCTCGGTCACCACCTCGGTGATGAAGTTCAATTACCACGACTACGAGATCAACCTGCTCGACACCCCCGGTCACCAGGACTTCTCCGAGGACACCTACCGGGTGCTGACCGCGGTGGACTCGGCCCTGATGGTGATCGACAGCGCCAAGGGCGTCGAGGCCCAGACTACCAAGCTGATGGAGGTCTGCCGGATGCGCAACACCCCCATCATCACCTTCATCAACAAGCTCGACCGCGAGGGCCTGGAGCCGCTGGACATCCTCGCCGACATCGAGGAGAAGCTGCAGATCGAGTGCGTGCCGCTCAGTTGGCCGATCGGCATGGGCAAAGGCTTCAAGGGCGTCTACGACCTGCACCGCAAGCAGATCACCCTGTTCACCCCCAGTCAGGACACCCGACCCGAGGACTGCGTCGTGGTCCAGGACCTGGCCGATCCGCTGCTGGACGAGCTGGTCGGGACCTACGCCGCCAACCGGCTGCGCGAGGACATTGAACTGCTCCAAGGCGCGGCCAACCCCTTCGACTACGAGCAGTACCTCAAGGCCGGGCAGACCCCGGTCTTCTTCGGCAGCGCCATCAACAACTTCGGCGTGCGCGAGCTGCTCGACGCCTTTGTCGAACTCTCGCCCCCGCCCGGCCCGCGGCCC
>CAZFPV010000189.1:0-4805 GCA_964521155.1 uncultured Desulfobulbus sp.
GGGGATGCTCGACGTCCTCACCCTGCCTACCTTTGCCAGTCGGTTTGGCGCCAGACAGCGGGGACTGGGTGGGATATTCCTTGCCGGCGTTGGCTCGGCCCTGGTTGCCGGCCCCTGCACCACCCCGGTGCTCGGAACCCTGCTGGCCTATACCGCCGCCTCGAAAAACCTGGTCCTTGGCGGCCTGCTGCTTTTTGTCTTCTCCCTGGGCATGGGGGCGCTGCTGCTCGGGGTCGGCGCTTTCTCCAGTTTTCTTGCCGCCATGCCGCGCTCCGGGGCGTGGATGGAGAAGATTAAAAAAGGCCTGGGCGTGCTGATGCTGCTTCTGGCCCAGTACTTCTTCGTCAAGGCCGGGATGTTGTTCGTCTGAGCGCGCCGGCCCACCTGTCCTTCACCCAACGAGACCACCCATGAACGTATCGTGCCTTCGGCTGCTCGTCCTTCTGGCCTGCCTTCTCTTCTTTCCCGGCCTGTCGCTGGCGGTGCAGCAGGGACAGCCGCTTATCCCCTTCAAGGGCACCGATTTGGACGGCAAGCCGTTCGACCTGGCCCAGAGTATCGGTTCCAAACCAGTGATGCTCATTTTCTGGGCCTCCTGGTGTCCGACCTGCGCCACCGAGGTGCCGAAGGTCAACAGATTGGCGGAAAAGTTTCGGGAACGGGGGATGGAGTTTGTCGCGGTGAATGTGGGCTTCAACGACTCGGTGGAGCGAGCCCAGGGCTTTATCCGCAAGACCGGCATGCACTATCCGGCGCTCTTCGACGGCTCGGGCAAGATCACCGAGCCCTACGCCCTGCTGGGTGTGCCCACGATGATCATCGCCGACAAGAAGGGGGTGGTCCGGTTCCGTAACTTTGTTGCCCCGGACATCAGCGAGGAGCAATTCGCGAGGCTCACGGCCGATTGAAGATGGCCCTCTGGTCGGGGATTACGGTTCCTCGTCCGCACTGACGAGGGCATAGGCGGCCAGCACTTCGGAGGGGATGGAACGGGGTTTGCCGGTGGCCAGATCGCAGAAGACGAATACTGTCGCCGCCACCGCCAGCACCGTGTCGTCCGCCGGGCGGACGAATTTGAATTTCCGCAGCGAGCGGAACTTGTGGAACTCCGACACCCAGGTGTAGACGGTAATGCGGTCGCCGGCATAGGCCGAGTGCAGGTACTCGATGGTGTGGGAGCGGATGATCCAGGTCCGGCCGATGGCCGCGTACTGTTCCTGGGACCAGCCCAGCGAGGCCGAATGGGCGATGGCCGCGTCCTGCATCCACTGGACGTATTGCACATTGTTGACGTGGCCGTTGGCGTCAATGGCCGTATCCGGCACTACCAGTTCGACCGCGCCGATGGCGGCCATCATTTGCCTCCGGCTGCTTGTTCGAACTCAGCCAGATTCTGTCCAGTCGCCGCCATCAGCCGCTGGTTGGCCAGGTGATAGGCCACCAGGGACTGGGCCAGCCGGCCATAGGTGGTGGTCAGGTCGCGCTGAGCCTCGTTCAGGCGCACCAGCGAGGCCTCGCCGGCCTCGTATTCGTTTTTCGCCAGATCGCGGTTTTCCTCGACCAGCTTGACTGTTTCCCGTTGCAGTTCCAACTGTTCCCGGGCCGCGGCCAGCAGGGCAAGATCCTGGCGGATCTCTGCGGCCACGCCGTTGCGCAGCCCGGCCAGGGTCATGACCGCCTCCCGTTTTGCCTGTTGTGCCTCTAGCATCCGGGCCTTGTCCGCGCCGCCGGCATAGAGGTTCCAGGACATGTTCATGCCGATGCTGTTGCCGATATCCTCACCCGAAAGCCCGACATTGTCCTCCCTGCCGCCCTCCAGTGCCCCGGTCACCTGCACTCGGGGATAATAGGGCGCCTTGGCCATGCCGGCCATGGCCTCGGTCTGCTTGATCACCATTTCCAGCCGGCGGATGTCCGGCCGCGTGGTCAAGGCTTTTTCGATGAGGGTTTCGGCGGTCTCCGCCTGGCCGGCCGCCGCGGTATGCCGGTCCAGTTCCTCCAGCCGGATCCCGTCCGGGAATCTGGCCTCCGGCAGGCCCATCAGGGCCGCAAGCCCGTAGCCTGCAGCCTCATACTCGCGCTGATACCGCATCAGGCCGGTCTTGGCCGAGTTGAGCTGCACCTTGATGTTGAGCACGTCGCCCCAGGGCCCGGCGCCGACCTTGAACCGGTTCTGGGCGTCCTCCAGCTGACGAAGGTAGAAGGCCTCGTCGGCCTTGGCAATGTCGATATTGGTCTGGTTCAGCTGGGTGTTGAGAAAGGCCTCGCCCACGGCGTTGACCAATAGCCGCTGACTGTCGGTCATGGCCGCGGTTGTGGACTGCTCATCAAAGCTGGCCTGCTGTTCCTTGAAATGCCGATAGAAGCCGTCGAACAATACCCAGGTGGCCTGGATGGCGCCGGTGGTGGTTTCGCCGGTGCGGTCGGCGGAACCGCCGAGGAGCGAGGCAATGGCCTGGTTGTATTGATACCTGGTGTCGGACAGGTGTTCCCGACGGACCGCACCGACCAGGTCGAGGCTCGGCCACCAGGCCGCAGCCGCCTGGCTTACCCTGGCCCTGGCCTGCTCGATCCGCGCCTGGGCCGCGGCCATGTCGGGGTTGCCAGCGAGCGCCACCGTTTGGGCGGTTTTCTTGTTCAGCACTTTGATGCCGGCCAGATCGGCCACGGGCATCTTGTCCTCGGCGCGGGCCGGTCCCGCACACAGCGCACAGAGCGCAATCAGCAGCAGCAAACGCATGGAAACTCCTCCGGTCAACGACGCGGCAGGGTGAGGGTTCACAGGGGAGGGGCCGTTGCCCCAGCCGGATTTCGGCCGCCCGCACTATACCCATGTTGCGGTCTGGACGCACAAAAAATGAGGCGCTGGTGAAAAAGAGCGAAAGCCCCAACAGGGTGCGGGGAGAAGCCGGTCCGGCCAGCGGGTGAGGGTTATTCCGGCGCAAGCCGCAGGCGGGCATCCAGGGCCAGCAGGCCCCCCTGATCGAGCAACCGTACCGGGTTGCAATCCAGTTCGGCGATCCGTGGGAAGTCGGCCATCAGTTGGGCGATTTGAAGTACGGCCCGGGCAAAGGGTTCGGGGTCGAGCGGCTGCCGCTCCCTGGCCCCGGCGAGGATCGCTGAGGATTTGAGTTGCTTGATTTTTATCATGATTTCAGCAAGCGACGAAGGACAGAGCACCCGCTCCACATCCCGGAAGATCTCGACATGGATGCCGCCCAGCCCGAACAGGACCACTGGGCCGAAAGCCTGATCCTGCACACCGCCGATGAACAGATCCAGGCCTTCAGGCGCCATGGCCGCCACCCGGATGCCGTCCAGGCGCGCCCCCGGCCGGAATCGCTCAAGACTCTCCCTGATCTGGGCAAACCCCAGCCTCGCCGCCTCGGCCGAGGCGATCCCGGGGAGCACGCCGCCGACCTCGGTTTTGTGCACCGCCTCGGGCGAGACCACCTTGAGCACCACCGGCAGGCCGACGGCCTCGGCCATCCGGCCGGCCTCCTCGGCGCTGCGGGCCAGGGCCGAGGCCGGGCTGGAGAGACCGTAGCATCGCAGCAGGTCGAGCGCCTCCTCGCCGATGACGCCGTCGCGTTGGCGCAGCCAGGCAGCAGCCTCGTCCCGGCGCACCGACACCGTATCGGCGACAAAGGCCCCGGCCGCCCGGCTGGCGTGGAAGCGCATCTGCCGCTTGAGGGCCAGGATGGCCTCTTCCGGGCCGTCGAAAATCGGAATGGGCAACCGATCCTTGATGGCGGCGGTGGTCGCCGGCTGCCCGTACAGGACCATTGCCAGCGGTTTGGCCGAGGCGCGGATCGCCCCCGCCGTCTCCAGGCCGATGTCGGTGTTGAACATGGCGGTGAACACGTCCTCGCCGCCTTCGGGCATGTGGGGCCACTGGTTGACGAAGACCGCGCCGTCGACCTGGTCGCTGGCCAGCACCCGGTTGAACAGCAGGGGGTACTTGTCGATCTGGTAGATGTCGCCCATGTCGAGTGGATTGGCGAGCTTGATGATGCCCGCGTTGGCGATGGCGGCGAGTTCGCGGTAGAACGGATCGCCCGGATCGGCGAACTCGAAGCCCTCGCGCTCGCAGAGGTCGGCCATGGCGACGCAGAGGCCGCCTGCCGGACTCATGGCCATGATCCGGCGACCGCGCATCGGCGGCAGCTCGAAGGCCTTGGCCGTGGTGACGAAATCACGCAGATGGTCGATGCGGATGATCCCGGATCGGGCGAAGGCTGCATCAACGATCTCGTCGTTGGCGGCCAAGGCGGCGGTATGGCTCATGGCCGCCCGGCTGCCGGCCGCGGTGGTGTTGGCCTTGAGGATTATCACCGGCTTGCCGGCGCGCCCGGCTGCCTCGATCAGGCGACGGCCGTCGCCGATGCTCTCCAGGTACAGGCCGATCACCCGGGTCTGGGGATCGCGGTCTAGGTATTCGAGAAAGTCGGCCTCGTCGAGATCGAGCTTGTTGCCGATGCTGACGAACTTGGCCAGGCCAATCTGCTCGCTCTCGAGCAGATTCCAGAGAAAGAGCCCGAGGCCGCCGCTCTGGGTGATCATCGAGAAGCCGCCCCGGCGCACCGGAAAGGAGGGCACGAACGGCAGGCAGAGGCCGCTTTCGGTGCTGGCTAGGGCCAGGCCATTGGGACCGACAAAGCGGATGCCGTGAGCCTTGGCCGTGGCCACCAGGTCATCGGCCAGTCGCCGTCCCTCGTCGCTTGATTCGTTGAAGCCGCCGGCCTGGACCGCCAGCCGCCGGATGCCAGCCCGGCCGCAGTCCTCGACCGCCGCCGGCACATACC
>CAZFPV010000190.1:0-2556 GCA_964521155.1 uncultured Desulfobulbus sp.
CGATGTGCCTGTGCGAGCCCTGCCTGTACTTTCTCTTCGAGTCGGGCGCCCTGGTCTTCACCGGCGCCTCCCAGGCGGCGATGATCACCACCATGCTGCCGCTGATGGTCGCGATCAGCGCCGGTCTGGTGCTTGGCGAGCGGGTCTCGGCGCGAACGGTGGCCGGTTTCCTCGTGGCCGTCGGCGGCGCGATCTGGCTCAGTCTGGCGGGCCGGAAGAGCGACCTGGCCCCCAATCCGATGCTGGGCAACTTCCTCGAATTCATGGCCATGGTCTGTGCAACCGGCTATACTATCCTCATGAAGCGGTTAAGTAAAGAACTCCATCCTTTTTTTCTGACCGGCATCCAGGCCTTCACCGGCGCCCTGTTCTTTGCCCCAGCCCTGCTGCTGCCCCAGGTGCACACCATCTCCGACCTGCCGCTCAACGGTTTGCTGGCGATCCTTTATCTGGGCACGGTGGTCAGCGTCGGGGCCTACGGCCTGTACAATTTTGGCATCAGCCGAATCCAGGCCAGCCAGGCGGCGGCCTTTGTCAATCTGATCCCGGTGTTTTCCATTCTGCTCGGCTATCTGATCCTGGGCGAGCGACTGACCACCTGGCAGTGGTGGGCCTGCGCCCTGGTTTTTTGCGGCGTGCTGCTCAGCCAGGACAGCGGTCGTGGCGGGGGGACACCCAAATGAATCGAACCCTGATCCTGATCGGCATCTGCTGCCTGGTCGTCGGCCTGGCTTGGCCCTGGCTCAAGCACCTGCCCCTTGGCCGCCTGCCCGGGGATTTTCTCTTCATCCGCGGTAATGTGCGCTTGTATGTTCCCCTGACCAGTTCGATCATTGTCAGCCTGGCACTGACCCTGCTGTTCTGGATGTTCCGGAAGTAGCTGTTCTCTTTTTCCTGACCTGTCATGATCGCGGCGCCACCCACCGATATGGTTCCTGCAGGAATCGTGCTGCCCGAAGCGAGTGGAGGCTGGTGCGCCCACTGCGGGAGGATGCACCTCCTGCCGCCGGACCGGGCCTGGCCGGAGGCCCTGCTCCTGATGGAGCGGCTTGCGCACAGTGGGAGGATCGATTTCGAGGCGCCGGCAGGGGATGCGGATCCACGTTGTGCCACAACCCCGCTGTTCGCGGCAGAGGGCGGCAAGATGTTCGGGGTGCTTGCCTGTCGGGACAACCAGGGCAGGCTGGTGACCTTGCGGGCTTTTTCCGGCCAGTTTGGCGGCCTCTGGGAGGCGGCCGGCTGGGTCGGCCCGATCTGCGACCCCGTTGCCTTCGACCGGTTGACCCGAGACACCGAGGGCGCGATCAAACGCCTGGGGGCGGAAATTGACCAGGCCGATGCGGGTTCGATTCATCGCCAGCACCTGGTCCGCCGGCGCAGAGCCCTGTCCCGCGACCTGATGCGGAAGATCCACGACCTCTATCGACTGATCAATTTTCGCGGCGAACATTGCTTGCTGATCGACGCATTCCAGGGCGACAGCCTGCCGCCGTCCGGGACCGGCGACTGCTGCGCCGTCAAACTGCTGCATCATGCGGCCAAGCAAGGCCTGAGGCCGCTGGGCCTGGTCGAGTTTTACTGGGGCCGGCCGAACGCCTCGGGCGGGCGCGTGCACGGCGGCCTCTATCCAGCCTGCGAGGCCAGATGTCGGCCGGTGCTGGGGTTCATGCTCTGTGGTCTTGCGGGGGAGAACGATGCCCTGCCCTGATCTGCCGATTGTCTTCCAGGATGCGACCTGCGTCGTGGTCGACAAGCCGGGCGGACTCTTGTCCGTGCCCGGCCGGGGACCGGACAAGCAGGATTCGGTGGTCAGTCGGCTGCGACGTTGGCTGCCCTGGAGCATCGACCAGCCCGCGGTCCATCGCCTGGACATGCCAACGTCGGGGCTGATGGTCCTGGCTCTGACCCGCGAGGCGCATCGCGACCTGTCGCTCCAATTTGCCCATCGGCTGGTGCGCAAGCGCTATCTGGCCCTGCTTGAAGGCGAAGTGATGGTCGAATCTGGCGAGATATTCCTGTCGTTTCGGTTGGATTCGGAGCATCGCCCCTATCAGATCTACGACCCGGTGCAGGGCAAGTCCGGCACGACCCGCTGGCGGAGGATTGCTGTCCGGGATGGCCGCACCCTGGTCGCGTTCGAACCGCTGACCGGCCGCACCCACCAACTGCGATTGCACGCCAGTCATCGGTTGGGCCTGGGGTGTCCGATCGTCGGCGACAGTCTCTACGGTCATGGACGCCAGGGCGAACCACTCCTGCTCCACGCCGAAACCCTGCAGTTTGCCCATCCGGCAAGCGGCCTGCCCATGACCTTTCGTTCCGAGGCGCCGTTTTCCCTCTGAAAAATCAGGGGCAGTACGCCCGTAGATTCACCGACGGTCTTTTCCGCAGTGGTTTTTCAGTCCCTCCAGGTTCAGCTGCAGGCCGATCTCCAGTTTTTGCGGATTGGTCAACATGCCTCGGTTCAGTCGATAAATCTCTTCCCAGAGCGCCTGTTTGCACAGTTCCCGATCGGCGATGGTCGAGAGCGAGTCTCCGGGCTGCACCGTATACACC
>CAZFPV010000190.1:2566-4774 GCA_964521155.1 uncultured Desulfobulbus sp.
GTATACACCAGCGGGGAGCGCCCATTTTGCTGGGCTGACGTCGCGGCAGGCGCTGGCGCAGGGGGCGTCTCTGCAGGCGCTGGTTCCGGGGGCGTCGCGACTGGCTCTGGATCCGGGGCTGGCAGCGCCGGAGGGGCGACGGTCGCAGCAGTTATTGATTCTTGATCGATGGTTGCGGCTTTTTCCTTAACAGGCGCTTGTTCGGCTGGCCGCGAGGGGGAAACAGATTGGTTCTCGCCCCCGTGCGGGTCAGGAGCAGGTGCGGTCTCCTGTCTGGCCACGGGTTGGACGGTTGCCTGCGGCGCAACCGGCGGCCTGTCGCGCAAGGCGGCGACGCCAGCCAGCAGGACAACCAGTCCGACAGCCAGGCCAGCATACAACAGGACGGGTTTCTTTTTGGGCGCGCTTGGCGGCAATGCAGGCGCGACCTGTCGCAGCCGCTCGCTGCGCCGCTTGATCGCCCGCGAAAGGAGCAGGGCCTCGTCGATCCGCTTGAGATGGTCCTGGATGCCGGGAAAATCAGAGGACAGCCGGCAAGCATTCTCGTACACTTCCCGGGCCTCGTCGATGCGGCCCTGCTGTTCCAGCGCATCTCCCCTGGTCAGGAGTCGTTCCATCTCGTGCTGCAACCGCGTCAGTTCCTGTTGCAGTGCGGTGCGGTCTGTCTCGGCAAGGTCGTTTCCAACCATGGTCAGCAGGGTCATGGCCTCGGTGGTCAGGCCTGCCAGCATCTTCTCTCGGATATCCTCAGCGGTAATTGGCGCCACGGCATCTCTCTCGTATGGACGATAGTAGGGGAAAGCCGAACCATAGCAGCTTCTGCTCGACTGCGGGGAGAAAAAAAAGGGGCGCTCAATGAGCGCCCCTTCGCCAACATCAGCAATCGGGAAAACGATTATTTGATGTGATTGGTTACAGCGGCTCTTTCGCCCTGCAGCTCGGCTTCGGTCTTCTTGATCATCTCGCGGCTGAAGTCGCTGATCTCCAGACCCTCAACGATCTTCCAGTCGCCGCCTTCGCAGATGATCGGGAAGGCAAACATCAGATCCTCATCCACACCGTAGGGGTTGCCCTTGCTGTAGACGCCCATGCTGACCCACTGGCCGCCCGAGCCCAGTGCCCAGGAACGCATATGATCTACGGCCGCGGAGGCTGCGGAAGCGGCGGAAGAGGCGCCGCGGGCCTTGATGATGGCCGCACCGCGCTGTTGAACGGTGGGGATAAAATAGCTCTTGTTCCACTCGTCATCAACCAGACCTTTCACGGCCTTGCCGTCAGCGGTGGCGTAGCTGATGTCAGGATACTGGGTGGCGGAATGGTTGCCCCACACAACGACCTTCTCCACCTTGGTGGAGTGGGTGCCGGTTTTCTCGGCGATCTGGGACATGGCCCGATTGTGATCCAGGCGCATCATGGCGGTGACGTGGCGCGGATTGAGTTTCGGGGCGTTCTTCATGCAGATCAGGGCGTTGGTGTTGGCCGGGTTGCCGACAACCAGGACGCGGACATTGGGCTTGGCGTTGTCGCTCAGTGCCTTGCCCTGGACGGTGAAGATAGCGCCGTTGGCGTTGAGCAGGTCGGAACGCTCCATGCCCGGACCACGCGGACGAGAGCCAACCAGCAGGGCGAAATCGACATCCTTGAAGGCGACATTGGGATCATCGGTGGCGATCACGCCGGCAACCAGCGGGAAGGCGCAGTCGTTGAGCTCCATGAGCACGCCCTGGAGGGCGTTCATGGCCGGCGGGATTTCGAGGAGCTGCAGGATAACAGGCTGATCGGGTCCGAGCATGCTGCCGCTGGCGATGCGGAAAATGAGGGAATAGCTGATCTGGCCGGCAGCGCCTGTCACTGCCACACGTACGGGTGCTTTCATTTGTCTTCTCCTTGTTGTTGAACCTTGACGCACAATTTAGCAGGCCCGGATGGGCAATCTGCCGTCAGTTGTAAAACACTTCCTCGTTGAGGAATGTCGGGCAAACAAGAGATACAGGTCAAGCGTGGATGGATCGACGGAGGTGCGAACGGATAAACGCTTTGGCGAGGCCGGATGCGCCGGATGGGAACTTTGCGTCCAGCGGGCGGCCGCGGCCGAAAAAAGAGAGAAGCCCGAAAAAGGCTTCTGTTTTCTGTCAAATAGCCAATTCCCCTTTCAAATCCGCCGTCATTGATACAAGTCAACAAGCAAAAAGTCAAGCGCTCTTTGCT
>CAZFPV010000191.1:0-4766 GCA_964521155.1 uncultured Desulfobulbus sp.
CGTCGAATCCGCGCTGCCCGCCGGCACGATGGTCCAGCTCACCGACGGCAAACGCACCCTCAGGGTGGAGATCCGCGACGAGATCCGGCCGGACCGCACCGCCCGCAAACCAATCCACACCTTATTCTCCGCACCCGCCAAGGAGGCCCATCCATGAAAGAACTGCATGAACTGATCCTGCCCGACGACATCCGCTACACCGACGAGCACGAGTGGGCGCGGATCACCGGCGAGACCGCGCGCATCGGGGTCAGCGACTACGCCCAGGATCAGCTGGGCGACATCGTCTTTGTCGAGATGCCCGCCGTGGGCGAGACCTTTGCCAAGGGCGAGGTCTTCGGCACCCTGGAGTCGGTCAAGGCGGTCTCCGAGCTGTACCTGCCCCTGTCCGGCGAGGTGGTGGCGGTCAACACCGCCCTGACCGATTCGCCGGAGCTGATCAACCAGGAGCCGTACGAGGCCTGGATCATCGAGATCAAGCCCGCAAGCCCGGGCGAATACGACCAACTGTTTTCGGCCGCCGCCTACCTCGACCTCCTCAAGGGATAAGCCCATGCGCTACCTGCCCCATACCCCCGACGAAATCGCGACCATGCTCGCGGCCATCGGCAAACAGAACCTGGATGGGCTCTTCGACGTCGTCCCGGCCGAATGCCGCATGACCAGGCCCTGGAATCTACCCGCTCCGCACGGCGAATGGGAGCTGGACGAGCACCTCCACGACCTGGCCGAAACCATGCGGGTCGGCCGGCGGCACAAGGTGCTGATCGGCGCCGGCAGCTATCACCATCACATTCCGGAGACGGTGCGCAGCCTGGCCGGACGCTCCGAATTCCTCACCGCCTACACCCCCTACCAGCCGGAGATGTCCCAGGGCACCCTCCAGGGCATCTTCGAGTACCAGACCCTGACCGCCCGCCTGCTCGGCATGGACGTGGTCAACGCCTCGATGTACGACGGCGCCTCCGCCCTGGCTGAGGCCCTGCTCATGGGGGTGCGGGTGGCCAAGAAGCGGACCCGGGTGGCGGTGTCGCGGGCGATCCACCCCCATTACCGGGCCGTGGTCCGGGCCTACTTCAACCCCACGGCCTACGAGGTGGTGGAGTTGCCCTCTACGGCCGACGGCCGCACCGACCTGACGGCGCTGGCCGGGATGGACGACCTCGCCGCCGTGGCCCTGCAGTCGCCCAACTTCTTCGGAGTGGTCGAGGATCTGGAGGCCGCGGCTGCGGCCATCCACGGAGCCGGGGCCCTGTTCGTGACCGCGTTCAGCGAGCCGCTGGCCTATGGATTGTTGAAGAACCCCGGCGCCTGCGGTGCGGACATCGCCTGCGGCGAGGGCCAGAGCTTCGGCATATCTCGCTCCTTCGGCGGGCCGGGACTGGGCATGTTCGGCTGCAAGGAGGCCTTCACCCGGTCCATGCCGGGGCGGCTGGTCGGCGAAACCAGGGATCTGGAAGGCCGGCGCGGCTACGTGCTCACCCTTGCCACCCGCGAGCAGCACATCCGCCGGGAAAAGGCGACCTCCAACATCTGCTCCAACCAGGGCATCTGCGCCATGACCGCCGGCATGTACATGGCCTCCCTGGGCGGAACCGGCATCCGCCAGTTGGCGTGGCTGAACTACGACAAGACCATGTACCTGCGCCAGGCACTGGTCGCGGCCGGGGCCAACCTGCCCTTTGCCGCGCCGGTGTTCAACGAGTTCGTGGTCGGGTTCGCCAGCGACTTCCGGCCGGCCTGGGAGCGGCTGCTGGCCAGGGGAGTGGTGGCCGGGCTGGAACTGGGTGGGCTCTATCCCGAACTGGCCGGTCAATATCTCTTCTGCGTCACCGAAACGATCTCGAAACAGGACATGGACGCCATTGCCGCGGAGGTGCGATCATGAGCGAACAACTGGGAACGGGCGGATTGATCCTCAACGAGCCCCTGCTCTGGCACAAGGGCGGCCCGGGCCGGATCGGGATGTCGATCCCCGCAAGCGACGTGCCGCCGGCCGACATTGCCCCGGAACTGATGAACGGCGGGGTGGATTTCCCCGACTTGAGTGAGGTGGATGTGGTTCGCCACTACACCCGGCTGTCGCAGTGGAATTTCGGCGTCGACACCGGCATGTATCCGCTCGGTTCCTGCACCATGAAGTACAACCCCAAGACCAACGAGCGCCAGGCCGCCACCCCCGAATTGGCCGGCGCCCACCCCATGCTGCCGGACGAACTCGCCCAGGGGGCGATCCGCCTGTTGTACGAACTGCAGGAGTATCTGGCGACCATCACCGGCATGGACGCGGTCTCGGTGCAGCCGGCCGCTGGCGCCCACGGGGAGCTGGCCGGGATGCTGATCTTTCACGCCTGCCACCGCCACCGCAACTCGCCGCGCTCCAAGATTCTCATCCCGGACACGGCCCACGGCACCAACCCGGCCTCGGCCGCCCTCTGCGGCTTCAAGGCGGTTGCGGTCAAGTCTGACGCCCAGGGCATGCTCGATCCCGCCCTGGTGGCCTCGCTCATGGATGAGGACACCGCCGGCATCATGCTTACCAACCCCAACACGCTTGGCCTGTTCGAGGAGCGCATCCGCGAGATCGCGGACATCGTCCACGCCAAGGGTGGTCTGGTCTATGGAGACGGCGCCAACATGAACGCGGTGCTCGGGGTGATCGACGCCAAGCGATGCGGCATCGACGTCCTCCACCTCAACCTGCACAAGACCTTCTCCACCCCGCACGGCGGCGGCGGTCCTGGTGCGGGTCCGGTCTGCGTCACCGCCGAGCTGGCCCCGTTCCTGCCAGCGCCGCTGGCAATGCGAGAGGGCGACGTCTACCGCATGGAGCACGACCGGCCGTTGTCGGTGGGCCGCATCCACGCCTTCCACGGCAACTTCGGCATTCTGATCCGGGCCTACAGCTACATCCTGACCATGGGCGAGGAGGGGCTGAAGCAGGCGAGCAAACTTGCAGTGCTCAACGCCAACTACATCAAGGAACAGCTGAAGGGGGTGTTGCACCTGCCCTACGACCGGCCCTGCATGCACGAGTGCGTCTTTTCCGACCACCACCAGCAGGCGGCCAAGATCAGCACGCTTGATATGGCCAAGCGGCTGATCGACTACGGCTACCACCCGCCGACCATCTATTTCCCCCTGGTGGTGCACGGGGCAATGATGATCGAGCCCACCGAGACCGAATGCAAGGCGGATATCGACCAGTTCATCGCCACCTTGAAAACCATCGTCCGCGAAGCCGAGGAGCAGCCCGATCTGCTGCGGCAGGCGCCGCAACGGACCAAGGTGCGGCGGCTCGACGAGGTCCTGGCGGCTCGCTGCCCCTGCCTGATCGGTCCGTCTGGCGATTGACAGGCAGGGCCGACCATGGACCAGGCCTCCTTTTGCTGCGACCTCGGCCTGATGGCCTACGCCGAGGCCTACCGACTGCAGGTCCAGTTGGTCGAGCGGCGGCGGCAGGGTCAGCTTGAACGCGACGTCTTCCTTGCTCTGGAACACCCGTCGGTCTTCACCCTGGGCCGGCGGGGAGTACGCGCCCATCTCTTCAGGGACGAGGCGTTTCTTCGCCGCCACGGCATCGACCTGGTGCAGATCGAGCGGGGTGGTGAGATCACCTTCCATGGGCCGGGCCAGCTGGTAGTCTATGCCATCCTTGATCTGCGTCGGGCCGGACTGTCGGTCAGCGGGCATGTCGAGCGTCTGGAAGCGGTGATGCTCGCGCTCGCCGCCGACTTCGGCGTCCAGGCCGGCCGGGATGAGCGCAACCGCGGTGTCTGGGTCCGGGATCGCAAGCTCGGCAGCGTCGGCATTGCCATCCGCCATGGCATCAGTTTCCACGGCCTGGGCCTGAACGTCAATACCGACCTGACCCCCTTTGTCTGGATCAACCCCTGCGGGCTGGCCGGGGTGCGCATGACCACGCTTGCCCTGGAGCGCGGTGCGCCCTGCGACATGGCGGCGGTCAAGACCCGGCTGATGGCTCATCTGGGCGTGGTGTTCGCCCGACCGATCATTTCCGTGGGCGCGGACGCGCTGCTGCCTGCCTGACAACTTCCCCTCTCCGCCATGACTACCCCACAACCCACCGCCAAACCGGCCTGGCTGCGGCGCAAGCTGCCCACCGGCCCCGAGTATGAGCGCATCCGCCACCTGATCCGTGACCACCACCTGGCCACGGTCTGCCAGGAAGCCATGTGCCCCAACCAGTTCGAGTGCTTTGCCCGGGGAGCGGCCACCTTCATGCTGCTGGGCGATCGCTGCACCAGGAACTGCCGCTTCTGCGCCGTGGCTCACGGCCCGCTCGGGCCGCCGGATCCAGAGGAACCCGGGCGGGTGGCCGAGGCGGTACGGACGCTTGGCCTGCGCTACAGCGTCCTCACCTCAGTGACCCGCGATGATCTCGCCGACGGCGGCGCCGGCCAGTTCGCCGCCACCATCCGGGCTATCCGCGCCGGGGCGGAGCAGACCCTGATCGAAGTGCTGATCCCGGATTTCCAGGGTGATCCACAGGCCCTGGCCACGGTGATCTCATCCGGACCCGAAGTGCTCAACCACAATCTGGAAACCGTGCATCGGCTCTATGCCGAGGTGCGGCCACAGGCCGAGTACCGGCGGAGCCTGGAATTGCTGGGGATGGTGAAGGACATGGCCCCGACCATGATCACCAAAACGGGGATCATGGTCGGGCTGGGGGAAACGCGGACGGAACTGCTGGAACTGTTCGCCGACTTGCACCGGGTAGATTGCGACATCCTCACTATAGG
>CAZFPV010000192.1:0-4749 GCA_964521155.1 uncultured Desulfobulbus sp.
GTTCGGCCGCGTCGGGGGTGAGCAGCTCGGCCGCCCCGCTCGGGGTGGGGGCGCGCAGGTCGGCGGCAAAATCGGCGATGGTGAAGTCGATCTCATGGCCCACGGCGCTGACCACCGGCCGGGCCGAGGCCCGGATCGCCCGGGCCAGTCCCTCGTCGTTGAAGGCTTGGAGATCCTCGATCGAGCCGCCGCCCCGGCAGAGCACGATGGCGCTGGTGTTGGGCAACTGCGCGTTGATCGCCTCGATAGCCCGGATCATCTCGCCGGCGGCCTGGTCGCCCTGCACCGTGACCGGATAGATCGCGATCTGCAGCGAAGGCAGGCGGCGGCGGGCGATGCGGATGAAATCGTGCACCGCGGCGCCCCGAGGCGAGGTCACCAGGGTGAGGTGCTCGGGAAAGGTGGGCAGGCCTCGCTTGAGGTGTTCGTCGAACAGTCCCTCGGCCGCGAGCCGCCGCTTCAACTCCTCAAAGGCCTGCTGCAGGACGCCGGCGCCGTGCACCTCGACGACGTCGACAATCAGCTGGTACTCGCCCCGGGGCTCGTAGACCGAAATCCGGCCCCGGCAGATCACCTGCATTCCGTCCTTGGGCGCGGCCGCGAGGTACCGCTGCTGGGTGCGGAAGAGCACCGCCTTGATCTGGGCGGCGCGGTCCTTGAGGGTGAAATAATAGTGCCCTGAGGCTGGCCGGTGCAGGTTGGAGATCTCGCCGGCGACGCTGATGAAGGGGAAACGGCCCTCCAGCAAGGCGCGGATCGAGCCGTTGAGTTCGGTGACAGTCAAGATGCGGCGGTTATCCATGGCAGCGGAGCGTCGGCAAGGTCGGCGGCATTGGTTGTGCAGGCGGGCGCGGCAGGGGCTGGCCATCTGCTTTTTGCATGGAAATGGCGGTTTGGGTGATGCTTTTTTTTTCCGTCACGGTATAATCCTGCACCTCGTGCCAGGTGGCCGGGCCCTTGCCCGCGCCATTTGGCCCAATGAATTCTTACCAGTCCGGCCCTCGGGAGTGCAACCGTATTTCCCGATCCCGGATTGCATGCAGACAACCCGCTGTCCCTGCAAGGAGAACGTGCCGCCATGGCGGATCAGAGCGCCTTCAACCCGGAAAACATCAAACTGCAACCTTTGGGACCGCCGCCGGGGCTGCTGGAACAGTTTAACCTGCCGCCCAGGGCGATTGCCTTTATTCGCCGCAATCAGCGCCAGATCTGGATGGCGGTGACGGCCTGCGCCGTTCTTGCTGTGGCGATTTCCGGCTACACCACCTACCGCGACTGGCAGGCCGGCAAAGCGGCATCGGCCCTTGACGCCGCCTTGGTGGCCAAGGCGGATAATCGTCAACTGCTGGAGCAGGTGGCACGGGAGTTTGCCTCCACCCCCTCCGGCCTCTGGGCGAACATCGAGCTGGCCCAGCTGGACGAGAAGGACAATCAGCGGGCCAAGGCATTGGCGCGCTACGAGGCGATTGCCGCCAGCCTGTCGGCCACCTCGCCGCTCAAACCGTTGGTGCTGTTCAAGATCGGCGGCCTGCACGAGCGAGAAAAGCAGCTGGACAAGGCGCTTGCAGCCTTTGGCCAGCTGGCCGCAGTCCCCGGTTTTGAAGCCGAGGCCAGCCGCTCCATGGGTCGGGTTCAGGAAGAACTGGGCAACAAGGAGCAGGCCGCGGCCATGTACAACAAATACCTGGAGCTGACGGCGGTCGCGTCGGCCCCGGGACAGCAGGCGCCGCCTGACCCCGAGCGGGAGATGGTTCGGTTCAGACTCAACCGGTTGAAGAAATAATGGACATCATCCAGCACCCCGAAGACATGCAGGCCTGGACGAGGACCCGTTCCCGTTCCGGCAAGACCGTCGCCCTGGTGCCGACCATGGGCTTCTTTCACGAAGGCCACCTCAGCCTGATGCGGCGGGCGGCGGAACTGTGCGACCATGTGGTGGTCAGCCTGTTCGTCAATCCCACCCAGTTCGGGCCCAACGAGGATCTGGACCGTTATCCCCGCGACTTCGAACGGGACATGTCCCTGGTGCGGGGAGAAAACGTCGCCGCTGTGTTCGCCCCGACCCCGGATCTGATGTACCCGCAAGGGTTCCAGACCGAGATCCGGGTCCAGGATCTGGCCACGCACCTCTGCGGCCGCAGCCGGCCCGGCCATTTCGCCGGTGTGGCCACGGTGGTCACCAAGCTGTTCAACATTGTCCTGCCCGAGGTGGCGGTCTTTGGCGAAAAGGATTACCAGCAGCTGGCAATCATCCGCCGGATGGTCCGCGATCTCAACATCCCGGTGCGCATCGTCGGCCATCCCATCGTCCGTGAGGTCGACGGTCTGGCCATGAGTTCGCGCAACGCCAACCTGGATCCAGGCAACCGGGCCGCGGCGCTCAGCCTTTCGACCGCGCTCAAGCTGGCCCGCGACCAGGTGCGCCAGGGGGTGACCGACGCCGCCGCGCTGACCGCGACGCTGACCGCGTACATCCACGGGCACATGGGGACCGAGGTCGACTACGTCAGCTTTGTCGATGGCGATTCGCTCGAACCGGCGGCCACGGTAACGGCCAACACCGTGCTGGCCCTGGCGGTGCGCATCGACGGCAAGGTGCGGCTGATCGACAATGGCCTGGTCATGGAGCGACCAGCGGCCTGAGGCGTCGGTCCACGATGGCGCAACGGATCGGTTTGATGGCCGATCCCAATCATAGCAAAACAAAGAGGTGATTTCGTGCCCGGTTTTGAAGTGTTTGGAGCAGAGGAAAAACAGCAGGTGAACGAGGTGCTCGACAGTGGTGTGCTCTTTCGGTATGAGTTCGCCGCCCAGCGCAATGGTGTGTGGAAGGTGCGCGAGTTCGAGAAGGCCTTTGCCGCCTACACCGGCGCGGGTTACGCCCAGGCGGTCACCTCGGGCACCGCGGCCCTGAAGGTAGCGCTGGCGGCGCTGGGCGTGGGCGCGGGCGACGAGGTCATCACCCAGGGTTTCACCTTTGTCGCCACCTGGGAGGCTATCCTCGACTGCGGAGCAACTCCGGTTTTCACCGAGGTGGACCTGACCCTCAACATGGACCCGGCCGACCTGGAAAAGAAGATCAGCCCTAGGACCCGGGCCATCGTCCCGGTACATATGATGGGCGCTCAGGCCAGGATCGAGGAAATCAAGGCCATTGCCGACCGGTGCGGGATTGCGGTGATTGAGGACACCGCCCAGGCTGCGGGTGGCCGCCTGCATGGCCGCCATCTGGGCAGCTTCGGCGCGGTGGGCACCTTTTCCTTCGACGCGGTCAAGACCATGACCACTGGCGAGGGCGGGATGTGCATCACCAGCGACGAGCAGTTGTGGCGGCGGATGTCCGAGTACCAGGACCACGGCCACGACCATGTTGTCAATCCCGGTGGTCGCGGCGGAGAGGGCCGGAGCTTCATCGGTTTCAACTACCGCATGATGGAGATCCAGGGCGCCATCGGTCTGGCCCAGCTGGCCAAGCTGGACGGGATCGTTGCGGCCCAGCAACAGAACAAGCAGTTCTTTCGCGAGGCGACCGGCGTGCTGCCAGGCGTCAGCTACCGCGAAATCCTCGATGCCGCGGGCGATTCGGCCACCTTCCTCACTTTCCTGCTGCCGGACGCGGGCCAGGCTGCAGCAGTCGCCGCCGTGCTGGGCCAGGAGGGAGTGGGGCCGATCCGCTGGAGCGAGAACAACTGGCACTACTACCCGCGCTGGGAGCATCTGCTCGAGGGCAAGACCTACTGCCACGACGGCTGGCCGTTCCAGGCCCACGGCAAGCGGCGGGTGGTTTACGATCCCGCAGCCCTGCCGGCCTCGGCTGCGATCATGGAGCGAGCCCTGACCTACCAGGTGCCGATCCTGCTTGCCGAGGAACAGAAAACCAGGCTCGCCGCGGCCCTGAAGAAGGCAGCACAGGCGTAAACGGAATCCTGTCCCCCTCTGTTCCCTCCATCCGGGCTGCGGTCGCGGCCCGGATGTTTTTTGTCACTGTCCCGCCCATCCCTTGGGCGGTCCGACGTACACGTCGAACCGCACCGCCTTGCCCCGCAGCGTGTACGCAGGGGCCAGATCGCCAAGCAGCGGCCCCTTGAGCGGCCGTTTGACCACCACCTTCCGCGCCCCGGCCAGCAGGGCGGCCCGCAGCAGCACTTCCCCATCGTCCCGACCGTCTTCGATCAGCTGCAGCAGGCGCAGTTCCTGTTTGACCTTGGCTGATTTGCTCCGCGGCGGGAACATGGGATCAAGATACACAACATCCGGCGGTTCTTCCGGCTGGGCGAGCGTATCGAGAGCGTCGCCCGCAATCAGGGTGATGCGGCGGACGATGGCGGCAAGGTCGGGGGTTGCCGCGGCCCGGCGCAGGCCGTCATTCAGCAGGGCGGCGATCACCGGGTTGTGCTCGCACATCCGCACCCGGAAGCCGGCCGCGGCCAGGAGAAACCCGTCCCGGCCCAGGCCGGCGGCGGCGTCAATAACCAGAGGGCTTGCGGTGTGGCGCACCCTGGTAGCCCGCACCAGCAACTCCTGCCCGGCATGGTTCTGCCGATGCCGGGCCTGGGGTCCACTGAAATCGACCCAGAGCGAGCCGGGCAGTTCCACATCGCCGGGCTTGCACAGCGAAAGCCGCTCCCGGTCAAGCCGCAACAGCAGGACCGCAGCCTGGGCCGACTCGACCAACGGCAGGCGCAGCGACTCGACCAGTCGGGCGGCCTGGGCGAGGTCGCAGTCCGGGTCGATCAGCAGGGCCAGGGG
>CAZFPV010000193.1:0-4736 GCA_964521155.1 uncultured Desulfobulbus sp.
CCTGTGACCCTCGGCTTGTAAGGCCGATGCTCTCCCAGCTGAGCTATTCGCCCCTCGCGGTGAGGTGAGTATTTATCAGGACCGCCCCTGTCCGTCAAGCAAAAAACAGAGCCTCGACAAAGTATTACCTGAATTTGGCCGGCTCGCAGGACGATACCGCAACCGATCTTTTCTACTGGGCTGTGGTATTATGCGATGACAGCGTAAAATCGTTGAAAATGGATTCCATGGGTACATCCTTGAATAACACCTCGCCCTCCTTGATGATCAGGGCCCGCTGCAGCACCTCATCGACATCATCCACCAGTTCAATGGTCAGGCTGCCGCGCACCTTCTGCGGGACATCGCGCAGATTGCGTTCGTTCTCCCGGGGAATGAGCACATTGGTGATATTGCCGCGCTTGGCGGCCAGCAGTTTTTCCGTCAACCCGCCAATGGGCAGCACCCGCCCTCGCAAGGTGATCTCTCCAGTCATGGCCAACTTGCGGTCAACCGGCAGTTTGAGTATTGCCGAGACAATGGCGGTGGCAATGGTGATGCCTGCCGACGGCCCGTCCTTGGGGATGGCCCCTTCAGGCACATGCACATGGATGTCGATCTTCTGGTAGAAATCGGCGTCGATGCCGAGTCGCACGGCGCGACTGCGGACATAGGACATGGCCGCCTGGGCCGACTCCTGCATGACGTCGCCGAGTTTGCCGGTGATGGTCAGTTTGCCGGACCCGGGCATGAGCGTAGCCTCGATCTGCAGCAGTTCGCCGCCCACCTCGGTCCAGGCCATGCCGGTGGCCAAGCCGATTTCGTCGCGTTCCTCGGCCAGGCCAAAACGGTACCTGGGCACGCCCAGATACTTTTCCACCGCCTGGGGCGAGATGCGATAGCGCTTGCGCGGCTCCTTGTTCTTCAGTCGCTCGCGGGCGACCTTACGGCAGATGTTGGCAATGGTTCGCTCCAGGCTGCGGACGCCTGCCTCCCGGGTGTAGCGGCGAATAATATCGAGGATCGCTTTGTCGTTGATCTGAATCTCTTCCGTTTTAAAACCGTTAGCCTCCAGTTGCTTCGGCAGGAGAAAGTCGGTCGCGATGTGCAGTTTCTCTTCCTCGGTGTAGCCGCTCAGATGGATGATCTCCATCCGATCCTGGAGTGGAGCCGGAATGCCGTGCAAATTGTTGGCCGTGGTGATGAAGAAAACTTCGGACAGATCGTAATCCAAGTCCAGATAATGGTCGTTGAAAGAGTAGTTCTGCTCGGGATCAAGCACCTCCAGCAAGGCTGAGGAGGGATCACCGCGAAAATCGACGCTCATCTTATCGACCTCGTCCAGGCAGAACACCGGGTTGATTACCCCGGCCCGCTGCATGGAGAGGATGATCTTGCCCGGCATGGCTCCTATATAGGTGCGCCGGTGCCCGCGAATTTCGGCCTCGTCGCGAACCCCGCCCAAGGACAGGCGGACGAACTGGCGGCCAATGGCACGGGCGATGGACTTGCAAACCGACGTTTTGCCGACGCCGGGAGGCCCAACCAGACAGAGAATGGGCCCCTTGATTTTCTTCACCTGGGCCTGCACGGCCAAATACTCAAGGATACGTTCCTTGGGCTTCTCGAGACCATAATGGTCCTCGTTAAGAACCGCCTCCGCCCGCTCGATGTCGATCTTGGAGCGCGACTTCTTCCTCCACGGCAGACTGAGGATCGCGTCGATATAGTTGCGCACCACCGTGGTTTCGGCGGACATGGGCGGCATCTGCCGGAGTTTCTTGAACTCCTTAGCTACTTTCTCACGCACGACCTTGGGCAGGCTCTTCTTCTCGATTGCCTGCTGCAGCTCGCCCAAATCGTCACCGCCCTCGCCCTGCCCCATCTCCTCCTGGATGACCCGCATCTTCTCGGAAAGGTAGTAGTTGCGCTGGGTCGCGCCCATCTTCTTCTTGACCTTGGCGTGGATGTCCCGCTCCATATCGGAGAGCTCCATCTCCCGATAGAGGATCTCCAGCACCCGGGCGATGCGCTGCGGCAGGGACACCAGCTCGAGAATCGACTGCTTTTCCTCAGTGTTCAACTGGATGTGGGAGGAGATGAGGTCCACCATCCGCGAGGGATCATCGAGCGAGGTGATCGATTTCAGCACTTCGCGCGGCATCTTCTTGTTATTGAGCGCATACTGATCAAAGGTCTTGCGCAGTTCGCGGATATAGGCCGGGACGTCGGCCCGGCTGATGTCCACGTCCGGGGCCTCCACCAGACGGACGGAATAGAACGAATCCTCGCTCGTGCCGCCCTCGAAGGCGCCGACAACCAGCGCCCGCCGCTTGCCCTCGACCAGGGCTTTAATTGTCCCGTCCGGCAGGCGCAGCAACTGCATGACCGAGGCCAAGGTGCCCATGGCATAGAGGTGCCGTTGCCCCGGTTCGTCCACCTTGGCGTCCTTCTGGGTGACGAGAAAGATCAGCGAGCGGTTTTCCATGGCCGCTTCCAGGGCCATGATCGATTTTTTCCTCCCGACCACCAAGGGGGCAACCATGCCGGGAAATAGGACGATGTCCCGCAACGGCATCAGGGGATAGGTTTCAGCGGTCAATTCAGTCATCGGTGTGTTCGGGCCGGCGGTTATCAGGCGATTTTCTTCGTTTCACTAGTATCATAGAGGATCACCGGGTACTCGCCGTCGGTAACCACCTGTTCGTTGATCACGCACTCCCTGGCGTGCTCGTCGGAGGGAAGTTCGTACATGACGTCGAGCATGCACTCCTCCATCACCGAGCGCAGGCCGCGGGCTCCCGACTTGCGGGCCAGGGCCTTCTGGGCGATGGCCTTGTAGGCTCCCTCGGTGAAGCGCAGAGTGATGCCCTCGTACTCGAACAGTTTCTGGTACTGTTTGCTGAGCGCGTTCTTCGGTTCCTTGAGGATGCGGATCAGGTCCTCCTCGACCAGCTCCTCCATGGTGGCGATCACCGGCAGGCGACCGACCAATTCGGGGATCAGGCCGAACTTGAGCAGGTCCTCGGGCTGGATGCTGGCCAGTACCTCGCCGAAACTGCGGGTGTTCTGACTCACCACCTTGGCGCCGAAACCGATGGCCTGGGTGCCGGTGCGCCGCCTGATAACGCTGTCCAGACCAACAAAGGCTCCGCCGACAATGAAGAGGATGTTGGTAGTGTCGATGCGGGTCAGCTCCTGCTGCGGGTGCTTGCGGCCGCCTTTGGGCGGGACCGAAGCCATGGTGCCCTCGATGATTTTGAGCAGGGCCTGCTGCACACCCTCGCCGGAGACGTCGCGGGTGAGCGATGCCGAGTCGGACTTGCGCGCGATCTTGTCGATTTCGTCGATGTAGATGATGCCCCGTTGGGCCTTCTCGATGTCATAGTCGGCGGCCTGCAGCAGGTTGACGAGGATATTCTCCACATCCTCGCCGACGTAGCCAGCCTCGGTCAGGGTGGTGGCATCGGCAATGGTGAACGGCACCTTGAGCAATTTCGCCAGGGTCTGGGCCACCAAGGTCTTGCCGCTGCCGGTCGGACCAATCAGGATGATGTTGGATTTCTGCAGTTCCACCTCGTCCTTACTGTTGGCCGGTGGGGCGAAGATCCGCTTGTAATGGTTGTGCACCGCCACCGACAGAATCCGCTTAGCCTGCTCCTGGCCGATGACGTATTCATCGAGGTAGGCCTTGATCTCCTTGGGCTTCAGCACTTGGCGACCGAAATCCGCCGGAGCCTGCTCCTCTTGGGAGGAGTCGGTCATGATCTCATTGCACAACTCGATGCACTCGTCGCAGATGTAGACGTTGGGTCCGGCAATCAGCTTGCCGACCTCTTCCTGGCCCTTGCCGCAGAAGGAACAGGAGCAGGAGACGCTCTGATCGTTGTGGAAATCGTTATTCACCTTTTTCCTTCTCCGCGACCAGCTCATCGCGACTGGTCAATACTTTGTCGATGAGGCCATATCGACAGGCCTCGAGCGCACTCATGAAGTTGTCGCGCTCGGTGTCGGCCTCGACCTTCTTGATCGCCCTGCCGGTATGTTTGGCCAGGATGGTGTTGAGATCGTGGCGCATTCGCAGGATTTCCCGGGCATGGATGTCGATGTCCGTGGCCTGGCCCTGATATCCACCCATGGGCTGGTGGATCATGATTCGGGAGTTGGGCAAGGCAAAACGCTTGCCGGCCGCGCCGCTGGCAAGCAGCAGGGCGCCCATGGAAGCGGCCTGCCCCATACACAGGGTGGCGACGTCGCAGCGGATGTACTGCATGGTGTCGTATATGGCCATGCCAGCGGTCACCGAACCGCCCGGCGAATTGATGTAAAAGGTGATATCCTTGTCCGGGTCGTCGGCCTCGAGGAACAGCAGCTGGGCGATCACCAGGCTGGCAACGTCGTCGTTGACCTGGCTGCCAAGAAAAATGATCCGCTCCTTGAGCAGCCGGGAATAGATGTCAAAAGCCCGCTCACCGCGCGGGCTCTGCTCGATAACCATGGGAACCAGGTTCATGCGTCTCTCTCTGTGAAACTTAAAAACCCGCGGCGGCAATTCCACCGCGGGAGATGGGTGGGGCAAAAAAGTCGTGCGGTCGGGGCGATCAGGCCGTTTCTCCGGCGGCGGGCGCATCGACCGTGATTTCGGTCATGTTTGCCTGTTCGCGCAGGAAGTTGAGCACCTTCTCGTTGTGCAACTCGTTCATGAAGGGCAGGATCTCTTCCCGCCGCTGGAAGTACTTTTTCACCTCGTCCAGCGT
>CAZFPV010000194.1:0-4727 GCA_964521155.1 uncultured Desulfobulbus sp.
CTTGTACAGTTTCTCATCGCCGCCAAGGGTGATCTGGATCAGCTTGTCGCCAATGATGCCCTGGGACTTGACCGAGGCTATGGAATCCACCGGGATACTGACGCCGCGATCCACCTGCAGCTTGACCACGGCCCGGTTGTCGACATTCAAGCTCAACTCCCGCACCTTGCCCACAGTGACCCCGGCGATCTGGACATCGGCCCCCGCCTTGACCCCGGAAATATTGGTGAACTCGGCATTGAGCGGATAGGTCTTGGCCCCGGTCAGCCAGGAGATCTCACCCAGCTGCAGAGCCAGCCAGCCAAGGGCGGCAAAGCCCATAACCAGAAACAAACCAACCACGATTTCGACGCGGGAATTGCCCATCTTCTTGCTCCTCTGCTTCCTTAACTTGCCTGCATGCCGATCACCATCCGGGCGAACTCGCGGATGAACGGCTTCTCGGAATGAACGATCTGACTCGCCTCGGTGAACACGTCCAATTCACCTTTATTCAGCAGGATGATCTGGTCGGCAAGCTCGAACACCTGCGGAATGTCATGGCTGACAATGACCGCTGTATAGCCGAGGCGTCGCTGGGTTTCGGTGAACAACTCGTAAATCTCCCGGGTCATCACCGGGTCGAGGCCCGTGGTCGGCTCGTCGAAAAGGACGATCCCTGGTTCTAATTGCAAGGCCCGGGCCAGACCGACTCGTTTCTTCATGCCGCCGCTGAGTTGAGCCGGGTATTTCTCCTCGTGCCCGGTCAGGCCCAGCTGCTCAAGTGTTGCGCCCACCCGGCCGGCGATCTCGGCCGCGCCCAGCCGGGTTCGCTCCCGCAGGGGAAGGGCGATATTCTCGAACACGGTCAGGCTGTCGAACAGGGCCGATCCCTGGAAAAGCACGCCAAACTGCATGCGCATCTCCTGCAGCGCCTTGTAGCCCATGGCCGCCACATCCTTGCCGTCGATCAGGATCTGGCCCGAATCTGGCCTGAGCAAGCCGAGGATCAGCTTGAGGATGACGCTTTTCCCCTGGCCGCTGCCGCCGGCGATCACCGTGGTCTCGCCCCGGGGCACGGAGAAACTGACCTGGTTCAGCACCGCGTTGCGCTTGGCCCGTTCGCCAAAGGATTTGCAGACCTCAACAAAGCGGATGGCGCTGTCGTCTGCCTGCGTGCCGACGCTTTGGGTCTTGCTCATAGCAGCACCGCAGTGAGCAGATAATCGAAAATCAGCACCGAGATCGAGCTCATCACCACCGCCTGGGTGGTCACCTTGCTCACACTCTCGGCGCCAAAACCGGCGCCGCGAATCTTCTGCACAAAGTAGCCGCGGCCGGTGCAGATCCACACCACCAGCAGACCGAAGGCGAAGCTCTTGATGATCCCCATGCGGATGTCGTGGTCGGTGACGCTCTGCTGCATGCCCGAGAAAAACGCACCGCCATTGACGCCCATAAGGTGCACCCCGGCGATATAGCCGCCGGTGATGCCGATAACGTCAAACATCGCGGTCAAGAGGGGCACCGAAATCAGCGCTGCCAGCAGCTTGGGCGAGATAAGGTAGCGGAACGGATCGATGGCCATGCATTCAAGCGCGTCGATCTGCTCGGAAATGCGCATGATGCCTATCTCGGCGCACATCGCCGATCCGGCGCGGCCCGCCACCATCAGCGCGGTCAGCACCGGCCCGAGTTCCATGATCAGGGTCAGGGACACCGCGCTGCCGAGCATGCCCTCGGCCCCGAACTTGTGCAGCGAATAGTAGCCCTGCAGGCCCAGCACCATGCCCGAGGACAGAGCGGTGAAAAAGATAACCGTGAACGATCCGGCGCCGATGAAGCTCATCTGCTTGAGCAGTTCCCGAAAGCGGAACGGATGCTTGCAGAGGCCTGCCAGGGACAGAAGAAGAAAGATGCCCATCCGACCAAGATCGGTCAGGACATAGAGGGTCTGATCGCCCAGCGCGGCCAGGGCAGCCAGCGGCGATCGTGTTTCCCGTGCGGTCTGGTTCATGAGGAAAAAATCGGTACTACAAGAAGATGAATCTATAATTCGGCACCTGTTGGCTTGCGCGTAAAAAAAGTTCGCCCTGGGCATGCCCGCGCGAACTCCACTGATCCAAATTCCCCTGGCGTTCCCCGCTTTGCGCGCTGGAAAATCACAGGCAGGATTGCAATAATATCACACTCAACCGGAAGAATGGCAAGATAATTATGAGGTTTTGCCCTTCCACATTGCTTCTCCCTGACGAAATCGATGACCATTGGGCCGGCCCGGATTGCCCCGGACAGGCCCAATGGGTTTTATCCTTCCTGGATGCTTCCTCCAGTCATCTTTGGGTGGAAGCTCAACTCCCGCCTGACATCAATAGACGCCCAGCAGGTTGAGGGCCAGCAGGATCAGGCCAACGCAGGCAACCTGCTTGACTACGGTGGGACTGACCCGCTTGGCGATCTGCGGGGCAATATAGCCGCCGAGGATGGCCGCCGGAAACATGGCCAGGAAAAAGAGCAGGTCGAAGTTGCCGAACTGATAGTGGCGGATCGAACTGACCGTTGTGCTGAAAAAGATAGCGAGCAGCGAGCTGCCGACCACCAGGTACATGGGCAGTCGCAGGGCCACGGTCATCAGCGGTACCATGAAGGGGCCGCCGCCGAAGCCGAACATCGACGACATGACCGCAATGAGGAAGCCGCCGATACAGCCGACCACCATGTTGACATTAAATTCCTGTCCCCAGAATTCTACTTTCATTGTCTGTTCCTCCTTGATCAATCCTGTTATTTGCCTTTGGCGCTTTCTTCCGCCCGTTTCTTGAACTCCTTGAGGATGGCCTGCTCCTTCTTGTTCTTGGCCAAGTACCCGGGGGTCGTCTGCCAGAGCATCAGGGCCGCCAGGATCAGGAGGATCCAGCCGAAGGCAAATTTATACTGCTCAACGGATATCATTTCAGTCAGCTTGGGGCCGATAAAAGCGCCCAGCAGCATGGAACAGCCGATGCCCGCACCCAACTTCCAGCTGATGAACTTGATCTTGGAATAGTTGAAGATGCCGCTGCCCTGGGAGAACAGAACGGTCGGCGTGACTGTGCCGGCCACCACGGTGTGCGGCAGGGCCGGGAAAAGCGCCAAAAGGATCGGATTCATGAGGAAGCCGCCGCCCGCACCCATGAGTACGCCGAAGATGGCGATGACCAGGGTCAGCAGGAAGGGCCAGACCAGATTGAGGCTGGTTCCCGCGTTGGCCAGATACATGGTCGGGAAGCTGATCTTGTTGTCAAAGGCGACGGGCTGGCTCTTGACGTTCTTGTCGGCCACGGCCACGATGTTGTACTTGCCCGGGGCCACACCCTTGCGCACTTTGATTTCGGCCGAGAAGGTTCCGTCCGGCTTGACGTCGAGGTTGGCGCCAAAGACGTTGTTGATGCTGCGGAACCGCGCCTTGACCAACTGCATCGAGCGCCGCTTGTTCTCCTTCTCGTCCATGGCCGGCAGCAGTGCACCGCGGCTGCCGATGACGCTGGCCATCAGGGTGGACTGATAGCGGTCGATCTTGGTCTTGGCCGGCACGCTGTAGGCAATGTCCGCGCCCAGGTTCTTGAGCAGTTCGGAATAGCTCCACTTACCCTTTTTCTTGGCCTCCTCGTCGATCTTGGCCTGCATGTCCTTGGGCACGATGATCTTGTAGTAGGCCGGCATCTCGCTGGTCATGTAGAAGATGTACGGCCGCTTGCCGGTTTCCTTGTCCGGATCGGCGTCAAATCTGCTGGCCCGAACGTCGTGGCCGTCGGCCCAGATTTCCAGATAAACCGGCTTCCCGGCCGGCGCCTGGCCGGTCACTTTGATGGCGCCGCCGTTGTTGATTTCGGTTTTGTCAATGGTGACGGTCACCGCGCCCGGTTCGGCCGTTTCCGCGGCCTGTGCCGCCTGCGCGCCCAAAAGCGCCACTATTGCCGCAAAGCACCACGGCAGTATCATGCCCCTTGTGTTCATGTCAGGTGTCTCCTTTCCTGTGTTGGTTCGCCGCCATACTTCCCCATTCCCGAGAGCGGCGGCAGTGCAATTCTGTCAGAGCGGCCCGCCCGAACCCTTCCGGTCCTTGGACCGTCTTCCCCTTTGTTTGTTTTGTCGCGCACCTCCTTTTTACTTGGTACAAGGTATTATCCGTTGTCATGCTCGTCCGTCAGGGTCAGGATGGTGCTTGCGCCCACATAGTCCCTGCGGCTGAATCCAGTCATGGCTGTCATCTTGCGAGTGAGCTCGCCAATCTGTTTCAGGTTGCGGATGATAACCGCCATTTCGTCGGCCTGTTCCGTCGACAGTTGCTCTTCCCCCAACAGTTCTGCTGTGCCCAGAGCCGCGAACAGCGGGCTGTTAATTTCGTGGGCCACGGTGCCAGCCAGTTCGACGACGCCCTGAAGTCTGCTGCGCTCTATTTTCTCCTCGGCCAGCAACCGCTCGGCGGTGATGTCGCGGATGATCTCGATCACGTAGTCGACATCACCCTGGTCGTCGCGGATCGGCGAGGCCGCCCGTTCGTACCAGCGTGAGCCGTCCCCCGCCTGGAACTCCTGGACAAAGGGCTGCATCTCCTCGCCCTGGAGGATCTGATCCACCGGGCAACGCTGTCCATCCGCGCTCCGGCACAACTCGCCGTACCGCATTCCCACCACTTCGGACTCGGCCTTGCCCATGGCTTCGAGGAAGACCCGGTTAGCCAGCACCACCTGGCGCTGCCGATTGAG